>JAEEPZ010000029.1 GCA_016285055.1 Prevotella sp. | reverse complement strand
CACCGTCCGCTGCATCATGATAGACCATCACCTTGACCCGGAACCCGGCATTGCCGACCTCGTCATCTCCCATCCCGAACTCTCCTCCACCTGCGAGGTCCTCCTTCGTGTGATGCTGGAGTTGGAGGCACCCTCTCCTGCCTCTGGTCAGGTGGGCGGCGTATTCGCCGCCTCTCCCACCCTCCTCACCCACGACGAAGCCGTCTCTCTCTACACGGGTATGATGACCGACACAGGTGCCTTCACCTACGCCAGCAACCGCCCGGAAATCTTCGAGCTCATCAGCATCCTCCTTCGCTGCGGTATCGACAAAGATAAGATATACCGTAATGTTTTCTTCACCTACAGCCCCAACCGTATGAAGCTCATGGGTTACATGCTCTACGTGAAACTGGATGTTTGGAAGAAAGCCCACACCGCCATCATGACCTTCACCAACGCCGAGCGTCGCCGTTTCGGTGTCCTCAACGGCGACACCGAGGGGCTGGTCAACCTCCCGCTGCAGATCCTCGGCGTGAAACTTTCCATCTTCCTCCGCGAGGACACCGAGCACCCCTGCATCCGAGTCTCGCTCCGGAGCGTTGATGACTTCCCAGCCAATGAGTTGGCCTCCGAGTTCTTCGGCGGCGGTGGCCACAAGAACGCCGCCGGAGGTGAGGTCTGGGGCACCATGGACGATGCCCTCGCCATCACCAAGAAAGCCGTGCAGAAATACATGACACTCCTCAAGGCATAAGCCTGAGAATGAAAAGTGAACAATGAAAAGTGAACAATGAGCAATGAACACAATAGCACTATGAAAAGATTCTTCACCCTCCTTGTCTTGTTTGTTGCGATGTCATCGCAACTCTCCCTCCCTCTCCGTGCCTCCACCGAGGAAGCCGGCAAAGTTCTCGACCAAATCATCCGCGTCAACAACTACTGGCAAGCCCACAACACGCCCTACGTTCGTTCTTTCTGGGACCATGCCGCCTACCACACCGGCAACATGGAGGCCTACCGTCTCTTGGGCAATGCCCGCTGGCTGGCGTATAGCGACGAGTGGGCCCGCCACAACAAGTGGATGGGCGCAAAGGAGAAAGACCCGTCGAAATGGAAGTACAAGAACTATGGCGAAGGCCCTGACTACGTGCTCTTCGGCGACTGGCAGATATGCTTCCAGACCTATCTCGACATGTACGAGATGAATCCCGACCCCTACAAGATTGCCCGCGCCATCGAGGTGATGGACTACGAGGTGCGCCAGCCGCAGAACGACTTCTGGTGGTGGGCCGACGCGCTCTACATGGTCATGCCCGTCTTTACTAAGATGTACAAGACCACGGGCGAGGTGAAGTACCTCGACAAACTTTATGAGAACTTCAAGTGGGCCGACAACCTGATGTACGACAAGGACGAGCAGCTCTATTACCGCGACGCCAAGTACATCTGGCCCAAGGTGAAGACCGCCTGCAACGATGGCAAGAGTTTCTGGGCACGTGGCGACGGCTGGGTGCTGGCCGGACTGGCCAAGGTGCTGGCCGACATGCCGCAGGACTATAAGAACCGTCCCTTCTTTGAGCAGCGTTTCCGCGAGCTGGCCGAGGGCGTGGCCCGCGTGCAGCGTCCCGGCGGCTACTGGAGCCGCTCGATGCTCTGCGAAGAGGATGCCCCGGGACCTGAGACCAGCGGCACAGCCTTCTTCACTTACGGTATGCTGTGGGGCGTGAACCACGGTTTGCTCGACCGCGACAGGTTTGTGCCCGTCATCGACAAGGCATGGAAATACCTCACCACCGTTGCCCTGCAGCAGGACGGCAGCGTAGGCTTCGTGCAGCCCATCGGCGAGAAGCCCGACCCCACGAAGACCGTTGATGCCCATTCGCAGGCCAACTTCGGCGTGGGTGCCTTCCTCTTGGCCGCCTGCGAGCATCTGCGCTTCGAGGACGCCAGCGTGAACGGCAGCCCTTCCGCCATCACCGTCGCCATCACCAACGAGAGCGACGAGTTCCGCCAGCAGGTGGTAGAGCTTGACGCCAGCGAGATAGGCGCCCGTCTCGGCATACAGGGCGGCCGCCAGTTCATCGTCTACGACCCCGCAGGTCTGGAGTTGCCCTACCAGCTGACCCACGACGAGAAAGTGCTGATAGACGCCGGCGTCAGCCCGCACGCCACGCTGACGCTGACACTGAAGAAAGGCACTCCGCAGGTGTTCAAGACCGTGTGCTACGGCCGCATCTATCCTGAGCGCAAGGACGACTATGCGTGGGAGAACGACCGCGGCGCCTACCGCGTCTACGGCCCGGCCCTGCAGAAGACTGGCGAGCGCAGCTACGGCACCGATGTGTGGTCGAAGAACACGCCCGAGCTCGTCGTCGAGCAGCGCTACTGGACGGAGGATGTCGTGATGATGCCCACCGTTGAGAAGCTGCGCCGCGAGAACCGGCAGAAGGGCGACTCGCTCTACCGCACCATCTCCTACCACCACGACCACGGCCGCGGCATGGACCTCTACAAGGTGGGCGCCACGCTGGGCTGCGGCACACCAGCATTGATGGACGGCGACAACCTGGTCTATCCCTACTGTTTCAAGAGCTATGAAGTGCTCGACAACGGCCCGCTGCGCACTACCGTCCTGCTGAACTACGAGAAGAAAGCCTTCAACGGCGACAGCATCACCGAGCACCGCCTCATCAGCCTCGACAAAGGCAGCAACTTCAACCGCTGCACCGTGTGGTACACCAGCATGACGAAGCCGGCCCGCCTGGCTTCCGGCGTGGTCATCCACTCTGAGAACAAGGATGGCTATGTCCTTGGCAAAGACTACATCGCCTACGCTGACCCGACAGACAATCCGCGCGTCAACAACTGCCAGCTGTTTGTGGCCACGCTCTATCCCAAGAACGAGGTGCAGACCAAGCTGCTGCCCCTCGCCCAGCCCGCCAACGGCAACGAGGGCCACGCCTTAGGCATCATCGACGGCTACAAAGGTGAGCGCTACACCTATTATTTCGGCTCAGCCTGGTCGAAGTACGACATCCGCACCATGGATGAATGGCAGCAGCGCATCGCCTGGACGCTTCGCTCCATCCGTCAGCCGCTGAAAGTTGCGCTCCGCCAACAGTAACCCCTTAGCGGGTGAAAGACATGGAGCAAAACGGGGGGATTCGGGCGATTGTCACCCACCCGCCGTGCGGCTCCAAGGCAAGCATCTTTGTACTGCAACGCACAAAACGAACAACGTAATGGAACGATTCTTCAACATCGCAGGGCCTCAGACCCCCGACAGCTACACCATCCCGCCGCTCAGCCGGTTCGACCTCGACGATGTCCTGATGCTCATCCGGCAGAAGCGCTACTTCGTGCTCCACGCCCCGAGGCAGACAGGGAAGACATCCTGCATGCTCGCCCTCCGCGACTACCTGAACAAGGCGGGCGACTACATCGCCGTCTATGCCAACATCGAGGGCGGTCAGGCCAAGAGGAACGACGTGGACAGCGTCATCCGCGGCACATGCGACAAAATAGCAGAGGAATTCCGCAGAGTTCTCAAAAGCGACGTGCCCTTGCAATTGCGCGACGAAGCAAGGAAGACGGATGCCAGCTCTATGCTCTCCACGTTTCTGGCGCGTCTTTCCGAGGCCCTGCCCAAGCCCGTTGTCCTCATCATCGACGAGATTGACGCCCTCATAGGCGACTCTCTCGTCAGCATCCTCCGTCAGATTCGCTCTGGCTATGCCGACCGTCCCGACGCCTTCCCACAGACCGTCATCCTCTGCGGCGTCCGCGACGTGCGCGACTACCGCATCGTGCTCTCGAATCAGGACATCATCACCGGCGGTTCAGCGTTCAACATAAAAACCGAATCCCTGCGATTAGGCAATTTCTCGAAGGAGGAAATCCACGAGCTCTACATGCAGCACACCCGCGAGACGGGCCAGGAGTTTGACGAGGCCTGCTTCCCCTTGGTTTGGAACGCCACCGAGGGCCAGCCCTGGTTGGTCAATGCCCTGGCCTACGAGGCGACATGGAGGATGCGCGAGAACCGCGACCGCTCCGTCCGCATCATCCCAGACATGATTGAGCGCGCCATAGAGAACATCATCTACCGCCGCGACACCCACATAGACATCCTCATCGACAAGCTCCGCGAACCCCGTGTGAAGCGCGTCATCGAGCCCATCGTGGCCAACGAGGACATGCCCGACGAAAGCCGCATGAGCGACGAGGACATCCAATATGTCAAGGACATGGGACTTGTTGTCAAGGAGCGCGGCATGCCACTGCGCATCGCCAACAGCATCTACCGCGAGATCATCCCGCGCGAGCTGACTGCCAGCACACAGCAGCAGCTGGTGCAGAACCCTGTATGGTATCAGAACCCCGACGGCAGCATCAACGTCGAAAAACTTCTGCTCGACTTCCAGCAGTTCTTCCGCCAAAACGCCGACTCATGGATTCAGAAGTTTGACTACGCCGAAGCGGGTCCCCAACTGCTGCTTCAGGCCTTCCTTCAGCGCATCGTCAACGGCGGCGGCTACATCGACCGCGAATACGGCTTGGGGCGCCGGCGCACCGACCTGCTCATCCGCAAGCCACTGACCGACCACTACGGCGGCCCCGTGCAGCGTGTCGTCCTCGAGCTGAAGCTACGCCGCGGTGACCTCGACAAGGTCATCGAGCAGGGGCTCCAGCAGACTGCCGATTACATGGACCTCATGGGCAGCGTGGACGAGGGCCACCTCATCATCTTCGACCGCACGCAGGAGAAGACCTGGGACGAGCGCATCTGGCACCGTCACTACGAACACGCGGGGCGCTCCATCACCGTTTGGGGAATGTAACACTCCAGCAACTATAATTACTCGTGATGGTAAGGCTCGCCCTTGATGATGGTGCAGGCGCGGTAGAGCTGCTCGGTGAAGACCAGCCGCACCATCTGATGAGAGAACGTCAGCTTTGACAACGACAGCTTTTCGTCCGCACGGTCATAGACGGCAGACGAGAAACCGTAAGGCCCGCCGACGACAAAGACCAGTCGGCGGGCTGTTTGTTGTTTGCGTTCCAACCAGCGGGCCAGCTCTACAGAGCGCAGCTCCTGCCCATGCTCGTCGAGCAGCACCACCGTGTCCGACGGCTGCAGCTGCTTGAGAATCAGCTCTCCTTCAGCCTGTTTCTGCTGCTCTTCGGTCAGGTTCTTCGTGTTGCGCAGCTCAGGGATGACGTTGATGTTGAACGGCATGTAGTGACTGATGCGCGCCGCATAGTCATTGATGCCAGCCAGGAAGTGTTTGTCAGCTGTCTTGCCCACCAATATCAGTTCGGTCTTCATATTTCCGGGCAAAGGTACAAATAAGGAGGGAGTTTTTTCCCGCCAAAGGAATAAAAAATGTTAAGCCCGCAGAAATAACTTCTTACTTCATACTTCATACTCTTTTCTTTTTTAGTACCTTTGCACGCAATTATGACACAGGAACAGGATATCAAGCAGGCGGTGGAAGTGCTGCGCAAGGGTGGAGTCATCCTCTACCCCACTGACACCGTCTGGGGAATAGGCTGCGACGCCACCAATGCTGACGCCGTGGCCCGTGTATATAAAATCAAGCAGCGCGACGAGCGCAAGGCGCTGATATGCCTTGTCGACAGCGACGCTCGCCTGCAGCGCTATGTGCGCCAGGTGCCCGACGTGGCGTGGCAGCTCATCGACTGCATTGTCAAGCCCACCACCATCATCCTCGACGGCGCCGTCAACCTCGCCCCGAACCTCATCGGCGAGGACGGAACCATCGGCATACGCATCACGCAGGAGCCGTTCAGCCATGAGCTGTGCTACAGGTTTCAGAAGGCCATCGTCAGCACTTCCGTCAACATCAGCGGCGAGCCGCCCGCACAAAACTACCGTGACATCGACCCTCGCATCATCGAGCAGGTGGACTACGTGTGCTGGTCGCGCCGACAGGAGCACAAGCCGCATCAGCCGTCCAGCATCATCAAGCTGGGCATGGGCGGCGAAGTACAGATTATCCGGTAGTTGAGAGTTGAGAGTTTAGAGTTGGTATGCTGACTCATTTATATATTAGGAATTTTGCGCTTATCGACGAACTCGACATGGAGTTCCACAGCGGTTTCTCGGTCATCACGGGCGAGACGGGTGCCGGCAAGAGCATCATCCTCGGTGCCATCGGCTTGCTGCTGGGTCAGCGTGCCGACCTGAAGGCGCTGAAGCAGGGTGCTGACAAATGCGTGGTGGAGGCCCACTTCGACCTCTCGCATTATGAAGGCATGAAAGCGTTCTTCGACGAGAACGACGTGGAGGCCGACTTGCCCGACACGATTATACGCCGTGAGTTGACCGCCGCCGGCAAGAGCCGTGCCTTTGTCAACGATGAGCCTGTGGGACTGGCCCTGTTGAAAGAACTGGGCGAGCGCCTCATCGACGTTCACTCACAACATCAGAATCTGCTTCTTGGCAAACACGATTTCCAGCTGAGCGTGGTCGACACCCTTGCCGACAGCCGTGCTCAGCAGGAGGACTATGCCCATGCCTACAGCCAATGGAAGGAAGCTCAGAAGCGCTTGGAAGAGCTGAAGGAACAGATAGAGCAGAGCCGCCAGCAGCAAGACTTCATGCAGTATCAGTACGATGAGCTTTACGCTGCCCGTCTGGTTGACGGCGAGCAGGAGGAGCTGGAACAGCGCAGCGACACGATGACCCATGCCGAGGACATCAAGCAGGCGCTCTACGAGGCCGACAACGCCCTCACGGCCGAGAGCACCGGCATTGTCAGCCAGCTGCGCACCGCTGCCCAGTCGCTGCACCGCATCGAGCGCGTCCTCTCCGTTGCTCCCGAGCTGGCTGCGCGCTTGGACGAGAGCTATGTAGAGCTGAAAGACGTGGCACAGGAGGTGAGCGCCTGCATGGAGGACATAGAGTTTGACCCGGCCGAGCTGGACCGCATCAATGCCCGTCTGGACCGCATCTGCGATTTGCAGAAGAAATATCGCGTCGACAGCGTTGCAGGACTACTGGTCCTGCAAGAAGACCTGTCCCGCCGCCTGCAGACCATCGAAGGCGGCAGCGAGATGCTGGCCGACAAAGAGCGTGAGGTGCAGCGCCTCTACGCCGACTGCCAGCAGAAAGGCAGCACGCTGACCGAGCGGCGCCGCCAAGGTGCAAGCCTGATACAGCAGCAGATGGCCCAGCGCCTGGTGGCGCTCGGCATGCCGCACGCCCGCTTCGAAGTGGGCATGGAGACCTGTGAGCCGTCGCCGACGGGCATCGACCGCGTGGCGTTCCGTTTCTCGGCCAACACGTCGTCGCCCTTGCAGCCCGTGGCGCAGGTGGCCTCCGGCGGCGAGATAGCCCGCGTCATGCTGGCACTGAAGGCGATGGTCAGCGGCGTGGTGAAGCTGCCCACCATCATCTTCGACGAGATAGACACGGGCGTCAGCGGCAAGATTGCCGAGCAGATGGCGCAGATCATGGCCGAGATGGGCAAAGGCGGCCGTCAGGTGGTGAGCATCACGCACTTGCCGCAGATAGCAGCCCTGGGCACCACGCACTACAAGGTGTACAAGGAGGAGACGCCGCAGGGCACCACCAGCCACATGCAGCTGCTCACAGAGCAGGAGCGCGTCGCAGAGATTGCACAGATGCTATCGGGCAGCGACGTCAGCGAGGCCGCCATACAGAACGCGAAGCAACTGCTGCGATTCGCTAAATGACAACGAATTAACGAGTATCAACTATCAAGTTTGGGAGTTAAAGGAGTTAAAGACAATAGCTTTGCTATGGATTTCAACCCAGAGACAAAGGCTAATCATGAAAAGACAATGAAGGAAAAAGCGAGACATACATTTAAGTTCAACAGAAGATGGATGATGATCAGTTTATCATTGATCCTTCTTCATTTGTCATTCAGCCCCGCAGGGGCGCAGCCGTGGGTGAAGAAAGCCTCCAAGTCGGTATTCACGCTGAAGACCTTTGACGCTTCCGGCACGCTGTTAGGCAGCTCCGGCGGTGTGTTCGTGGGCGAGCAGGGCGAGGCGCTCAGCAGCTTCGAGCCTTTCCGCGGCGCTCACAGCGCTGTGGTCATCGATGCGGCCGGCAAGGAGTATCCTGTAGAGCTGATACTGGGCGCCAACAGCACATACGACGTGGCCAAGTTCCGCGTCGGCGTGAAGAAGTCGCAGCCCATAGTCTTAGCCACAGCCAATGCCGCCGAGAATGCCGCCGTGTGGCTCTTGCCCTTCCGTGCCACGAAAGAAGCCATCGGCGGAACGGTGAGCAAGGCCGAGACCTTCAGCGACAACTATGCCTATTACACCGTGCGGATGCAGATGCCCGCCGACGGCGTAGGCCTGCCGCTGTTCAGCGACGACGGTCTGCTTCTGGGCCTGATGCAACAGCCTGCCGCTCAGGGCGACACGCTCAGCTATGCCGTCAGCGCACTCTTCGCCGACAGCCTGAAGATGACCGGACTGAGCATCAACGACGCGGCCCTGCGCTCCACCAACATCAAGAAAGCGCTGCCCGACGATGTGAAGCAAGCCATGCTCACACTCTTCGTCGCACCCTCGTCGCTCGACTCCGCTGCCTGCGCCGAGCTGGTGGAGGACTTCATCCGCAAGTTCCCCACCGAGCAGGAAGGCTACATCACCCGTGCACGCATGGCCGCCGAGGCGCAGCGCTTCGCCGATGCCGATGCCGACATGCAGCAGGCGCTGAAGGTGGGAGACAGGAAGGACGAGGCACATTACAGCTACTCGCGGCTCATCTATCAGGTGCTGATGCAGCACAACGAGAACCCCTACGAGCCATGGTCATTAGACAAGGCTCTGAGCGAAGCCGAGGCTGCCTATGCTGACAGCCCGCTGGCCCTCTACCGCCAGCAGCAGGCCTACGTGCGCTACGGCCAGAAGAAATATGCCGAGGCCAGCAGCATCTATGAGACGCTTTACGACAGCGACTTGCGCTCGCCCGACCTCTTCATCGAGGCCGCCACCTGCAAGATGATGCAGGGCGACACGCTGGCCCGCCTGGCGCTGCTCGACTCAGCCGTCAGCCTCTTCTCGCAGCCTTATCTCAAAGAGGCCGCACCCTATATCCTCACGCGGGCACAGGCTCGCATCGAGGCCGGCAAGTATCGTGAAGCCGTCAATGACTTGAACGACTACGAGAAGCTGATGATTACCCAGGTGAACGACCAGTTCTATTACATGCGCTTTCAGGCCGAGGAGAAAGGGCGCATCTTCCAGCTGGCTCTCAACGACATTGCCAAGGCCATAGAGATGAATCCACAGCAGGAGCTGTACTATGCCGAGAAGGCGTCGCTGGAAGTGCGTGTAGGGCTCTACGACGATGCCATCGCCACGGCTCGCAGGTGCATCGAACTGGTGCCGAACTACAGCGACGGCCATCTCTTCCTCGGGCTGGCGCTCTGTCTGAAGGGCGACAAGGCCGAGGGTGTGAAGAGCCTGCAGCGCGCACAGGAGCTGGGTGACCCGCAAGCCGAGGGGCTCATAGAGAAATACGGAAAGTAAGCACCGCCCCTGTATCCGGCACGCTCACCGCACACAAAAGTCCCGAAGGGACGACAGAAGCAGGGTACGGCCTTTTCGTCCGAAGCCTTCGGACGGAAAGTCCGAAGCCTTCGGACAACGAGTCCGAAGCCTTCGGACAGAGTGTCCGAAGCCTTCGGACTTTTTTAGGGGGGCCAGACAGAGATGTGAAAAGCTGGCACGAACAAAAAAACAAGCTTAGTTACGAGGCTATCTATGTGAGTTGATAGTTGAATATGTTCGATAGTCAAAGGCTTGAGGTAGCCCTATTCTCCCCCTTGCAAAGGGGGAGTTAGAGGGGGATTTATCTGCACATAGGCGAATCCCCCCCAGCCCCCCCTTTGCAAGGGGGGGAATAAGTTACCTCTGCGGCGACTAAGTGATGGCTGCGCACAGTTTTTGTAGAAAGATATTAAACCATGAACTCACGTTATTAGCGACGTAACCATGCCTTATCCCAACCGCAGCACGGAATATTCCGTCGCCCCTTCGGGGCTTCATTTGTTGGTGGTCAACTGTTTACAGGGGCGTTGCCCCTGCCTGTATTCCGTCGCCTCTTCGGGGCTACTCTCCCCCCCCAAGATGTGGGAAAAAACTTGTTTTTCTTAGCGAATGGCCTTTCTGATGTGGCGAAGGGCCTGGTTTCTGATTTGCCGCACACGTTCACGCTTCAACCCCATGTCGGCCGCTATCTCTGCCATGGTGGCGTGCTCTTGCCCGATGCCGAAATAGGCTGTGATGACCCGTGCCTGGCGCTCGTTCAGGCTGCGCAGGGCTTTCTCGATGGTTTCCAGCTGCGCGTTGCTGTACAAGCGGCTGTCGGTGTCTGGCTGGCTGCTGTCGGCCAGCACTGCCAGCAGACTCAGGTTCGGCTTGATGCCGAGGGGAGCGTCGAGCGATGCGTTAAGATGAGGACGATGGTTGACGTTAGCTTTTGCTCTGTCGTTAGGGTTCACGCCGCCATGAGGATTGCCGCTGGCATCAGGGTTAGCAGCATTCAGCTTGTCAAGCACTTTCTCTATCTGTCGGCGAATGACCGGCACGGCATAGCCCGCGAAGCGCGTCGTGCGCCCTTCAGGATTGTATTTCGCTGCAGCTTTCATCAAGCCGATGTTACCCTCGCTGATGAGGTCGTCGATGTCCATCCCCTTGTCTTGGTATGTCCTTGCCGTTGCCACCACAAGTCGCAAGTTGGCCTCCACCAGCTTGTTGAGGGCACGCTCATCGCCTTTCTTGATGCGCTCTGCCAATTGCCGCTCCTGCTCTTCCGTAAGCAGCGGCGTGCGGCCTATCTCGTCCAGATAGATAGTAAGACTGTCTTCTTTCATAGTTCAGTTTTCGTCGCCCCCTACCCCACTCCAACAAGGAAGCAGAGCGCGGCGACGGTGCAAATATACTAAGAAGAAGTGGAATGTCAAAAGATTTTTACATTTTTCTTTGGTCAATCTACAGAAAATTCGTACTTTTGCACCCTCATTAATATTGTACCTACGCATGAATCCTATCCATAGACTTTTGAACTGGTACTTCTCCAAGGAGTCGCTACCCTATTGGTGTGTTCTGCTGGCCGATACGGTGGTGGTTTTCCTCTCGGCGCTGTTCACCTACTGGGTGTTCCACAAGACACAGTTTCTTTTCACCCACCGCTTTGAGGTTCTCTATACCGCCATCTTCTATTCGTTCCTCAGTTGGTTCGGCGCCAAGCTGTTCTCCACCTATTCAGGAGTGGTGCGCTATAGCTCATTCGTAGACTTGATGCGCGTAGCCTACGCCAATGTGCTGACCATGGTGTTGGCACTTGTGCTGTTGAATATCTTTGAAAGCATCGGCTTCAGGGCTTTGTCTGCACTGACAGAAACGGAGACCTTCTTAACCTTTGTCATCGCTACGCTGCTGATGTGGGGTGTGAGAGTGATTATCAAGACCCTGCACGACTTGTCGCAGCAGAGTTCGCAGGCCATGCGTGTGCTCATCTACGGTGCTTTGAGTGGCGGCATCGGCCTGGCTAAGAACATCCGCAGCCAGAATCCGTTGCGTTTCCGCCTCTGCGGGTTCATCTCGCACGACAAGCGGGCCAAGCACATGCTGCTGATGGGCGAGAAGGTGTACAACCTGGAGGAAGACGACATTGCCGGCGTTATCGAGCGTCAGAAGATTCAGGGCGTGCTGGTGTCACCGCTGCGCTTGGAAGACTTCCGCAACAACCAGCAGATACAGGACCTGCTCATCAATGCCGGTGTGAAGATTTACATGACCCGTCAGGTTGAAGAAGCCAATTTCAAGGATGGTGAACTCAGCGAGAAATTTTTCGAAAACGTGCAGCTGCGCGAGGTGTCGGTAGAGGACTTGCTTCCCCGCTCGGAAATCAAGATCGACCTCCAGTCGGTGTGCGACGAGCTGAAGGGCAAGCGTGTACTCATCACCGGTTCCGCCGGCAGCATCGGCAGTGAGATAGTGCGCCAGATTGCCTCGTTCGGCCCAGAGAAGATGATGCTCATCGACCAGGCTGAGACGCCCGAGCACGACATCCGCCTGATGATGCAGAAGCGTTTCCCCCATGTTGCGTCCGAAACCATCGTCACCTCCATCTGCAAGCCTGAGCGCATGGAAGAATTGTTCAGCCGTTTCCGTCCCGACTATGTCTTCCATGCCGCTGCCTACAAGCACGTGCCCATGATGGAAGACAACCCCTCAGAGGCTGTGCAGAACAACATCTACGGCACAAAGGTCATAGCCGACCTCTCGGTGAAATACGGTGTGAAGAAATTCGTCATGGTTTCTACCGACAAGGCCGT
The DNA here is from genome assembly GCA_016285055.1 of Prevotella sp. Taxonomy (GTDB): domain Bacteria; phylum Bacteroidota; class Bacteroidia; order Bacteroidales; family Bacteroidaceae; genus Prevotella. The sequence continues at coordinate 26,402 of JAEEPZ010000029.1, read as the reverse complement.
CAATCCCACCAACGTGATGGGCTGCTCGAAGCGCATCTGCGAGATTTATGTGCAGTCGCTCGACAAGGCCGTGAGGGAGAAGAAAGTGCCATCATCGCTCCTGTTGCCCACCTCTCAACCCTCGGCCCTCGACACACAGTTTGTCACCACACGCTTCGGCAATGTGCTGGGTTCCAACGGCTCTGTCATTCCCCTTTTCAGAGAGCAGATCAAGAACGGCGGCCCTGTCACCGTCACCGATCCTAACATTGTGCGCTTCTTCATGCTTATTCCCGAGGCTTGCAAGCTGGTTTTAGAGGCCGGCACCAAGGGCAACGGCGGCGAGATATTGGTCTTCGACATGGGACAGCCCGTCAAGATAGCCGACCTGGCCCGCCGCATGATCATGCTCTCAGGCGCCACCAATGTGGAGGTGAAGTTCACAGGACTGAGAGCCGGCGAGAAGCTTTACGAAGAAGTGCTCAACGAGCTGGAAGGCACCAAGCCCTCGTTCCACGAGAAAATCCGCATTGCCGAAGTGCGCCAGTATGATTATGACGCGGTGTGCAAGGACATCAACGATCTCATCGAGATTTCCCGCCATTATGACAACATGGCCACGGTGAAGAAGATGAAGGAGATTGTGCCGGAATACAAGAGTAACAATTCTGTCTACGAGCAATTGGACAAGAAGTGAATCTATTCAACTTTCGCAAGTTTTGGAGAACTCCTGAAAGTTGAGCGAATGCGATACCTGAATAAACCTATCAGATGATTTCTGTTGAAGGACTGACAGTGGAGTTCAGCGTGAAACCATTGTTTCGCGATGCAACCTTCGTCATCAACGAGCGCGACCGCATTGCCCTTGTGGGCAAGAACGGCGCAGGCAAATCCACCCTGCTGAAGATTCTCTGCGGCATGGAGCATCCGTCGGCCGGCACCGTCAGCGTGCAGACCGACATCACCATCGGCTATCTGCCACAGGTGATGATTCTGCAGGATGACACCACGGTGCGCGAGGAGGCCCAGAAAGCCTTTGCCGACATCCAGAAGGTGAAGGAGCGCATCGACCGCATGGAGCACCAGATGAACGAGCGCAGCGACTACGACAGCGACGACTACATGCGGCTGGTGGAGCGCTACACCGCCGAGCACGAGCGTTACCTGATGCTGGGCGCTGAGGGACAGGAGGCAGCCATCGAGCGCACACTCGTAGGCTTGGGCTTCGAGCGCACCGATTTCGATCGCCCCACCAGCGAGTTCTCAGGCGGTTGGCGCATGCGCATCGAGCTGGCAAAGATCCTGTTGCGTCATCCCGACGTGCTGCTGCTCGACGAGCCTACCAACCACCTCGACATCGAGTCCATCCAGTGGCTGGAGCAACTGCTGGCGCAGTGGAGCGGCGCTGTGGTGCTGGTCTCGCACGACCGCGCGTTTATTAATAATGTGTCAAACCGCACCATTGAGATCAGTTGCGGCCGCATCGTGGACTATCGCGTCAAGTACAATGAGTACGTGGTGTTGCGCAAAGAGCGCCGCGAACAGCAGCTGCGTGCCTACGAGAATCAGCAGAAGGAGATGCAGGACATGCGCGAGTTCATAGAGCGCTTCCGCTATAAAGCCACGAAGGCCGTGCAGGTGCAGCAGAAGATACGCCAGCTGGAAAAGATGGTGCCCATCGAGGTGGACGAGGTCGACAACTCCGCCCTGCACCTGAAGTTCCCGCCCTGCCTGCGCTCAGGCGACTATCCCGTCATCTGCGACGAGGTGGCTAAGAGCTATGGCGAACACACTGTGTTCGCAAAGGTGAACATGACCATCAAAAGAGGTGAGAAGGTGGCCTTCGTGGGTAAGAACGGCGAAGGCAAGACGACGCTGGTGAAGTGCATCATGGGCGAGATACCCTTCGACGGCCACCTGAAGATTGGGCACAACGTGCAGATAGGCTACTTTGCCCAAAACCAGGCGCAGCTGCTGGACGAGAATCTCACCGTCTTTCAGACCATCGACTACGTGGCGAAGGGCGACATCCGCCTGCGCATCAACGATATTCTCGGCGCCTTCATGTTTGGCGGCGAGAACTCCGACAAGAAGGTGAAAGTGCTCAGCGGCGGCGAGCGCAGCCGTCTGGCCATGATCCGCCTGCTGTTAGAGCCTGTCAACCTGCTCATCCTTGACGAGCCCACCAACCACCTCGACATGCCCTCGAAAGACGTGCTGAAGGAAGCCATCAAGGCTTTCGACGGCACTGCCATCATTGTCAGCCACGACCGTGAGTTCCTTGACGGACTCGTCACCAAGGTCTATGAGTTCGGCGGCGGCAAGGCCAGGGAACATCTGGGAGGCATCTATGACTGGATCAGGGACAGAGGCGAGAAAATAGAGATGAGAGGCGAGAGAATAGATTTTACCTCAAAGCCTGAGAACAAGACGAGTCTCCCACCTGTCACTCCCCCGCCCTCACCTGCCAAAAACGACTATGCCCAGCGCAAGGAGCAACAGAAACAGCTGCGCAAGGCTGAGCGTGCAGTGGAGGAAAGCGAGAAGAAGATTGCCCGCATGGAGCAGCGCCTGAAGGAACTCGACCAGTTGCTCTGCGACCCGGCGAAAGCCTCAGACATGACCCTCGTCACCGAATACACCGACACCAAGCGCGCCCTCGACGAGGAGGTGGAGCGCTGGGAGCAACTGTCAGAAGAGCTCGAGGCTATGAATGATTAAGGAGTTTTATGGAGTTAAAGGAGTAAAGGAGTAAAGGATTTTATGGAGTTAAAGGAGTTAAAGGAGTTAAAGGAGTTAAAGACATTACCATTGCTATGGATCTCAACCCAGAGGCAAAGGCTTTTCCATGGAGAGTCATTTGTCTTTAACTCCTTTAACTCCTTTTCCCCACTTAACTCCTTTAACTCCTTTAAAGGCTTTTCCATGGAGAGTCATTTGTCTTTAACTCCTTTAACTCCTTTAACTCCTTTAACTCCCAAAATGGAGCGAATACAAAGTAATCATTAACGTTGAAATGTACAATATGAATAAAAAAACAGGAAAATGGATGCTGGCCGCCGCCTTGGCCATTTGCAGCCTTGGAAGTGCTCAGGCACAGCAGGCCGACTCAGATTATAAGAACGAAATAGGCATCAGCTACGGCTTTATGTCTAATTTCAGCTGGCTCGGCCCCTACACCGACCGTGGCGACGCTTTCAAGGATGTTGACTTCGACAACAAGACATTCATCGGCCCCTTGGCCGTGGAGTATTTCCATCGTGTGAAACCGACCGTTGCCATCGGCGGCATCTTCTCAGCCGGTATGAAAAAGGAGGATGTCTACCTCATCGGCAAGGAGGCAGGCAAGAACGGCAAGAGCACCAACAACTACCTGACGCTGATGCCTGCCGTGAAGTTTGAATGGATGCAAAAGAAGCATTTCAACCTCTATACCAAGCTGGCCGCCGGTGCCTCCTTTGGCATGGAGAAATTCACGTATGACGACTCACGCTACCGTGAGCACAGCAGCCATACGTTCTACTTCAACTTTCAGGCCTCGCTCCTCGGCATCGAGACCAAAGGCGAGAAGACACGCGCCTTCCTCGAGTTAGGCATGGGCGAGCAAGGCATGGCGCTCGCCGGCGTGAGGTTCAGGTTGAAATAACGCTATCAAGTGAACAATTAACAACAAAGCAACAATATGAAAATCAAAACAATGATCACGACGATGGTGGTATCTGCCATGTCGCTGGCTGCTACAGCACAGCAGTTGGGCTCAGGCATTGACTTGAGCAACCTTGACAAGTCGGCACGCGCTGCTGACGATTTCTATCAGTACGCCTGCGGCGGATGGATGCAGAAGAATCCACTGCCTGCCGCCTATTCACGCTACGGCTCCTTCGACGTCTTGGGCGAGGAGAACAACAAGCGCATCAACGGCATCCTTGACGAACTGCTGCACGGCACCTACGCCAAGGGCACCATTGAGCAGAAGCTCTCCGACCTCTACAAGCTGGCTATGGACAGCGTGAAGCGCGACGCCGACGGCATCGCTCCCGCCATGGCCATCATCCAACAGATGGAAAAGGCCAAGACGAAGGAACAGCTCTTCCAGATACAGCTGCAGCTGGCTCCCGAGGGCGACAGCGAGTTCTTTGGCGCCGGCATCGCTGCCGACGAGAAGAACGCCTCGCAGAACATCCTGCAGGTAGGACAGGGCGGACTGACACTGGGCATGAAGGACTATTATTTAGACACCGACCCCGAGACAACGAAGATTCGCGAGGAGTACAAGAAGCACATCGTACGCATGTTCCAGCTCTTCGGCTTCAGCAAGGGCGTGGCCACAAAAAAGATGAAGAACATCATGCGTCTCGAGACCGAGCTGGCCAAGGTGAGCCGCTCGCGCACTGAGCTACGCGACCCGCAGCGCAACTACAACAAGACCACTCTGGCAGAGTTTGCATCCAACTATCCCAACCTGAAGCTGGAGCAGCAGATGAACGCACAGGGTGTGGACTCGAAGTACATACAGGAGCTGATTGTCGGACAGCCGGAGTTCTTTGCCGGTGCCGACAAGCTCGTCGCCACGATGACCGCCGCTGAATATCGCGACTACATGGAGTGGGGACAGATCATGTCAGCCGCCGGCTATCTGAGTGAAGCCGTCGAGCAGGCCAACTTCGAGTTCTTCGGCAAGGTGATGTCGGGCCGCAAGGAGAATCATCCCCTCTGGCGCCGCGCCACTCGTCAGTTGGAGAGCCAGATGGGCCAGGCACTGGGCAAAATCTACACGCAGAAGTATTTCCCCGAGGCTTCCAAGAAGCGCATGACCGAGCTGATTAAGAACCTGCAGATAGCCCTCGCCGAGCGCATCGCTGCTCAGGACTGGATGACCGACTCCACCAAGGTGAACGCGCTGCTGAAGCTCTCGACGTTCTACGTCAAGGTGGGCTATCCCGACAAGTGGATTGACCTCTCGAAGCTGAACATCGACCCGCAGAAGTCTTACTACGACAACATCCGCGAGTGCCAAAAGTTCTGGAACGCCTGGCATATTGACCACACCGCCGGCAAGCCCGTGGACCGCGACGACTGGCACATGTACCCGCAGACCGTCAATGCCTACTATAACCCCACGACCAACGAGATTTGCTTCCCCGCAGGCATCCTGCAGCGCCCGTTCTTCGACATGGAGGCCGACGATGCCTTCAACTACGGTGCCATCGGCGTGGTCATAGGCCACGAGATGACCCACGGCTTCGACGACCAGGGCCGACAGTTCGACAAGGACGGCAACATGCACGACTGGTGGGCTGCCAGCGACGGCGAGCAGTTCAAGGAGCGCACCGACAAGTACGCCGACTTCTTCTCGGCCATCAACGTGCTGCCCGACCTGAAAGCCAACGGACGCCTGACGCTGGGCGAGAACCTGGCCGACCACGGCGGCCTGCAGGTGGCCTATGCCGCCTTCAAGAACGCCACGAAGAACAAGCCGCTGCCCGTCATCAACGGTTTGACGCCCGACCAGCGCTTCTTCCTGGCATACGCCGGAGTGTGGGCTGGCAACATCACCGACGAGGAGATTCGCAACCGCACCAAGAGCGACCCGCACGCGCTGGGCCGATGGCGCGTCAACGGCGCTCTGCCCCACATCGATGCGTGGTATGAGGCCTTCGGCGTGAAGCCCGGCGACAAGATGTACATACCCAAGGAGCAGCGCCTGCCCCTGTGGTAAAGTATGAAGTAAGAAGTTGTTTGCAGACATGAAAAAGACAACCATACTCCTCGCGGCCATGCTCTTTGCAGCAACGACCGTTGAGACCATAGCACAAGACGACGTGAACATCGGCAGACAGAACATCAAGCTCGCCAGCAACCTCATGACGCCCGAGGCCTTGTGGGCCATGGGGCGCATCGGCAGCTGTGCCGCCTCGCCCGACGGCAGCAAGATTGTCTATCAGGTGGGCTACTACAGTGTGAAGCACAACAAGAGTCACCAGGTGCTCTACGTGATGAACGCCGACGGCACCAGCCAGACAAAGCTGACCGTCAGCTCGAAGAGCGAGACCGACCCCGCCTGGCTGCCCGACGGACGCATCGCCTTCGTCACAGGCGGAGAGATATGGGCCATGAACGCCGACGGCACTGCCCGGCAGCAGCTGTCGAAGACTGACGGCGAGGTAGAGGGATTCAAGTTCTCGCCCGACGGCACAAAGGTCATCATCCTCAAGAGCATTCCCTTCCACGAAGTCATCAAGAAGAATCCCGACGACCTGCCCAAGGCCACTGGCCGCCTGGTCACCGACCTGATGTACCGCCACTGGGATCACTACGTAGAGTCCATCCAGCATCCCTTCGTCTACACTACGGGTGAGGGCTTTGCCATCGCCGCCACCGGCAAGGACATCCTCCAGGGCGAGCCTTTCGAGTGCCCCATGGAGCCCTTCGGCGGCATTGAGCAACTGGACTGGAGCCCCGACTCGAAGACCATCGCCTACACCTGCCGCAAGAAGACCGGACTGGAGTACAGCATCAGCACCGACTCCGACATATATATATATCATGTAGAGACGGGCACAACGAAGAACCTCTGCAAGCCTGCCGACTATGTGGCTCCCAAGAACGACCCCACCACCACCTTGCGCGTGCAGGCCGTCAATGCTCCTGACAACCTGAAGAACAACGTGGGCTACGACCAGAACCCGCAGTTCTCGCCCGACGGCAAGCAGATAGCCTGGCTCTCGATGGAACGCGACGGCTACGAGGCCGACCTCAACCGTCTCTGCGTCTGCGACATAGAGACGGGAGCCAAGTGGTATCTGAACTGGAAGAGCGACATCGACGCCTTCTGCTGGGCACCACAGCCCACCCAAGGCAGGAAGCCGGCCAAGGTGAAGGCCACCGACCCGCAGTTCTATTTCCTCAGCGTGTGGCACGGATGCTGCAACCTCTACATGGCTACGCAGAAGCGGGAGGTCAGCCAGCTCACAGCGTCATGGGACGACTGGACGTCGCTGCAGATGGCCAACAACGGACAGCAGCTGCTGGCCACACGGCAGAGCCTCAGCACTCCCACCGACATCTACCGCGTGACGCCTCCCGTGAAGAAGCAGCCCACAGCCGTACAGCAGCTCACCTTCGAGAACAAGCACATCCTCGACCAGCTGAAGCTGGGCAAGATGGAGCAATACTGGGTGCCCACCACCGACGGCAAGAAGGAGCTGGTGTGGGTCATGCTGCCCGCCAATTATGAAGAGGGCAAGCGATACCCCACCCTGCTCTTCTGCGAAGGAGGCCCGCAGAGCCCCGTCTCGCAATTCTGGAGCTACCGATGGAACTTCCAGATCATGGCTGCCAACGGCTACGTCGTCGTGGCCCCCAACCGCCACGGCCTGCCCGGCTTCGGACAGGAGTGGAAGGAGCAGATCAGCGGCGACTGGACAGGACAGTGCATGGACGACTACCTGTCGGCCATCGACTTTGCCGCCGACTCGCTGCCCTACGTCGACCGCAACCGCCTCGCTGCCGTGGGAGCCAGCTTCGGCGGCTTCAGCGTCTATTACCTTGCCGGCATCCACGAGAAGCGCTTCAAAGCCTTCATCGCACACGACGGAGCCTTCAACCTCGCTGCCATGTACACCGAGACCGAGGAGAACTGGTTCTCCAACTGGGAGTATGACGAGGCCTACTGGCACCGCCCGCAGATGGCCAATGCCAAGAAGACCTACCACGACTCACCGCACAAGATGGTGGAGAAATGGGACACACCCATCCTCTGCATCCACGGCGAGAAGGACTACCGCATCAACTACACACAGGGCATGAGCGCCTTCAATGCTGCACGCATGAAGGGCATCGAGGCACAGCTGCTCATCTTCCCCGACGAGAACCACTGGGTGCTCAAGCCACAGAACGGCATACTCTGGCAGCGCTCCTTCTTCAACTGGCTCGACCGATGGCTGAAGCCATAAAGCAACAGGAAGCGTAAGCACACAAGCGCACGAGGTTTTTTGTAACCCGTGCGCTTGGCTTTTGTCCTGGCCTGTATGATTCACGGCGCAGCCATTCCCCTCCTTTTTTTTATTAGGTTGGGACATCTCTGACAAACCACCCCTTACCTCTCCTTTGGAAAAGGAAGGGAATGGCTGCGCCTGTTTGTGTAGAAAGAAATTGTTTCTGTTTTTTTTCCTTCTTTTTCTTTTTTTTACTTTTTTTCCTTTCCCACTTTGCTTGTGTCAGTTTTTATTTGTACCTTTGCACCTCAAAAGCAGTAAGCATTAAGAATTAAGCATTAAGAATTAAGCATTAAATAGATGTTTGAGAATTTATCTGAGAGACTGGAACGCTCGTTCAAGATACTGAAGGGCGAAGGAAAGATAACCGAGATCAACGTTGCTGAGACGCTGAAGGACGTGCGCCGTGCATTGCTGGATGCCGACGTCAACTATAAGGTGGCCAAGAACTTCACCGACACTGTGAAGCAGAAGGCCCTGGGCATGAATGTGCTGACAGCCATCAAGCCCAGCCAGCTGATGGTGAAGATAGTGCACGACGAGCTGACAGAGCTGATGGGCGGCAAGAGCGTTGGCCTGAACCTTGAGAGCCGTCCCGCCATCATCCTCATGTCAGGACTGCAAGGCTCAGGTAAGACTACGTTCACCGGCAAGCTGGCCAAGATGCTCAAGGACCGCCAGCACAAGAAGCCGCTGCTGGTGGCTTGCGACGTCTACCGCCCTGCCGCCATTGAACAACTGCGAGTGGTGGCCGAGACCGTGGGCGTGGATGTCTATATGGAGCCCGACAACAAAAACGTGATCGAGATAGCCCAGAGAGCCATCCGCAAGGCGAAGCAGGAAGACTACAACGTCGTCATCGTCGATACCGCCGGCCGCCTGGCCATCGACGAGCAGATGATGAACGAGATATCGAGCCTCAAGCAGGCCATCAACCCCGACGAGACCCTCTTCGTGGTCGACGCGATGACGGGTCAGGATGCCGTGAACACCGCCAAGGAGTTCAACGACCGCCTCGACTTCGACGGCGTGGTGCTCACCAAGCTCGACGGCGACACCCGGGGCGGCGCTGCCCTCTCCATACGCACCGTCGTCACCAAGCCCATCAAGTTTGTGGGTACGGGTGAGAAGATGGACGCCATCGACGTGTTCCACCCCGAGCGCATGGCCGACCGCATCCTCGGCATGGGCGACGTCGTGTCGCTGGTAGAGCGCGCACAGATGCAGTTTGACGAGAAGCAGGCCAAGGAGCTGGAGAAGAAGATACGCAAGAACAAGTTCGACTTCAACGACTTCATGTCGCAGATACAGCAAATCAAGAAGATGGGCAACATCAAGGAGCTGGCCTCCATGATTCCCGGCATCGGCAAGCAACTCAAGGACGTGGACATCGACGAGAACGCCTTCAAGAGCATTGAGGCCATCATCAACTCGATGACGCCCAAGGAGCGTGCCAACCCCGACATCATCAACCAGAGCCGCAAGCTGCGCCTGGCCAAAGGCAGCGGCACCAAGCTTGACGACGTCAACCGCCTGATGAAGCAATTTGACCAGACACGCAAGATGATGAAGATGGTGAGCGGCATGGACAAGGCCAAGATGGCTCAGATGGCTTCCGCCATGAAGCAAATGAAAAAGTAGACACTCAACAAATGTCTCTCAACTCTCAACACTCAACTCTCAACAAATGTCTCTCAACACTCAACTCTCAACACTCAACAAAAAATGGCAATAGGAAAGTGGCTGAAAGGCTTACTCGGCAGCGGAAACGAGAAGCAGGGCTCTGGCACTGAAGAACGGCGACCAGGGCAGTCGGCTGAGAAGGTAAATATCACCGATGAGTTCCGCAAGACTTTTTCCGCCCGCGAGCGGCTCAGCGAGGAGCAGCGCAACAGCTTCATCTTCTCGCTCCTGGTCATGGCCTCCTACATCGTCATTGCCGACGGGCGAGTGGATGAGTCAGAGACAGCGTACATTGGCAGGTTCATGGGCAACAACTTCGGGCCGGAGGTGGAGAAGGAGAGCATGGAGGTGCTGCATAAGCTCTTGGCCAAGCATGTGGAGCTGCACAAAACCAAGCCCATGGCCTTCATTCAGCTCATCGGCGACTGTGGGCAGCAGATGTCGAAGACGCTCAACGCCAACCTACGCTATCAGCTGCTCAGCATGCTGGTGATGATTAGCAAGAGCGACGAGCACCTCGACGACAAAGAGCTGGAGGCCCTGCACGACGTGTCTATCTATATGGGCATGAAGGGTCAGGACGTGGACGACCTGCTCGACATCGACCCCGAGCTGGCCAAAAGAGGCTGGCCCGACCTGAACCTTCACGAATAATGCATCGGGGGATATGTCTCTCAACTCACAACAAACGTCTCTCAACTCTCAACAAACGTCTCTCAACTCTCAACTCTCAACTCTCAACAAACAACTCTAATGACTCTCATCGACGGAAAAGCGACGGCAGCTGCCATCAAGGCCGAGATTGCCGAGAAAGTGAAAAACATCATGGCCTCAGGAGGCAAGCAGCCCCATTTGGCAGCTGTGCTCGTTGGCCACGACGGCGGCTCAGAGACCTACGTGAAGAACAAGGTGCTGGCGTGCGAGGCCTGCGGCTTCAAGAGCACCCTCATCCGCTATGAGGACGATGTCACCGAGGAGGAGCTGCTCAGCTGCGTCGACCGCCTGAACCGCAACGGCGATGTCGACGGCTTCATCGTGCAGCTGCCCCTGCCCAGGCACATCGACGAGCAGAAAATCATCGAGGCCATCGACTACCGTAAAGATGTTGACGGATTCCATCCCGTCAATGTGGGCCGCATGGCTATCGGCCTGCCCTGCTTCATCTCTGCTACGCCCTTAGGCATCATCACGCTACTGCAGCGCTATGGCATCAAGACCAGCGGCAAGAAGTGCGTCGTGCTGGGCCGCTCGAACATTGTAGGCAAGCCCATGGCACAGCTGATGATGCAGAAACAGTATGGCGACGCCACGGTTACCGTGTGCCACAGCCATTCCGCCACGCTGAAGGATGAGTGCCGCCAGGCCGACATCATCATCGCCGCCATCGGGCAGCCCGAGTTTGTCACCGCCGACATGGTGAAGGAGGGTGCCGTGGTCATCGACGTGGGCACCACCCGTGTGCCCGATGCCACCCGCAAGAGCGGCTACAAGCTGACGGGCGACGTGAAGTTCGACGAGGTCAGCCCAAAGTGCTCGTTCATCACACCCGTTCCGGGCGGCGTAGGCCCCATGACCATCTGCTCGCTGATGCTCAACACCCTGAAGGCTGCAGCTACCCAACAATAAACGCTCAACAAGAGGAGAATGACCGCCGAGGAATATTACCAGCTTGGCAACGAGGCACGCAAACACGGTTTGTGGCACGAGGCCATCAACCACTACATCAAGGCTGCCGAGATAGATCCCGACAGCCCTGCAGTGGAGGCCAAGCGTATGCTCGACGACATTATGAACTTCTATTGCAAGGATATGTATAACCCCTAATACGTTCCCCTATGGTGCTTCTGCTGTGCTCAGTTATTTTGGAATTTACATCATAAGTTGAGGAAAACAGCGTTATGTAAATGACAGATGAAAGACGAGAACAAAGAGGAGAACTATACTCATATCCTAAAATATACAGGCATCTTTGGCGGCGTGCAAGGTCTGAACATCATTGTGGGCCTTGTGCGCAATAAGTGTGTAGCCTACCTGCTGGGTCCCAGCGGCATGGGCCTGGTGGCGCTGTTCAACTCGGTTGTGAACTTCGTGTCGCAGGCCACAAACATGGGCATCTCGTTCAGTGCCGTGCGCCATGTGTCAGAGCTGTTTGAACAGGGCGACGAAGAGCGCATCACCCATTTTGTGAAGGTGGTGCGTGCGTGGAGCCTGCTCACAGCCCTGCTGGGCATGCTGTTGTGCGTGATAGCCGGCCCGCTGCTGAGCAGCAAGACATTCTCGTGGGGCGACCACACGCTGCACTTCATGCTGCTGGCACCGGCCGTGGGACTGCTGGCCATCACTGGCGGCGAGACGGCCATCCTGAAGGGTGCGCGGCGGCTGAAGTCACTGGCAGCCATACAGGTGTTTACCATTGTCATCTCGCTCATCATCACCATCCCCATCTATGCCTTCTTCGGCCAGGCAGGCATCGTGCCCGTCATCGTGCTTGGAGCACTGACCACGATGCTGCTCACCATCCGTTACTCCTACCGCCTCTACCCCCTGCAGCTCACCGGAGCGAAAGGCATCCTGGGCGAGGGCATGGAGATGGTGCGGCTGGGCATGGCCTTTGTCGTGGCAGGCATCATGGGCAGCGGTGCGGAGATGCTGATACGCTCGTTCCTGAATGTGGAGGGCGAGCTTGACGTGGTGGGCCTCTACAATGCCGGCTTCATGCTGACGATGACCTACGCCGGCATGGTGTTCTCGGCCATGGAGACCGACTATTTCCCCCGTCTGTCGGCCGTTGGCAACGACGTGGAGAAGCTCAACATGGTGGTGAACCGCCAGAGCGAAGTGACGCTGCTCATCGTCTCGCCGATGCTGCCGGTCATGATGCTGCTGCTGCCGGTGCTCATCCCCATCCTGTTCCGCAGCGACTTCCTGCCCGTCGTGGCCATGGCGCAGGTCATCCTCCTCTCCATGTACGTCAGGGCTGTCTATCTGCCAATGGCGTATATCACGCTGGCCAAGGGCGACTCCATTCACTATTTCATGCTCGAAGCCGCCTACGACATCCTCGTCGTGGTGTTTGTCATCGTGGGCTATCTACACTGGGGACTCACAGGCACAGGCATCGCCATCGCCCTGGCCAATGTGTGCGACATCCTACTCACCTACGCCTACACCAGCATCCGTTATCAGCTGCGCATCTCGTCGTCGGTGCTCTGGTTCATGGGCATACAGCTGCCGCTGGGCATCGGAGTCTATATTCTCACCTTCATCGACAATGCCGTGCTCTACTGGGGCATGGGCTGCCTGCTGTGTCTTGTCAGCATGATGATTTCCATCTATATCCTGCACCAGAAGTCGTCGTTATGGACGGCACTGGTGGAGAAGCTGAAGTCAAGATTCTCACACCATGCCTAAGGTCACCGTTCTCGTTGCTGTCTACAATGCGGAGACGTGGCTGGCCCGCAGCCTCAACTCGCTGCTGGCGCAGACGCTACCCGACATCCAGGTGGTATGCGTCGACGATGCCTCTACCGACGGGTCGTTGCAGCTCTTGCGGCAGTATGCGGCCAAAGACTCACGCATCGAGGTGATAGCACTGAGCGAGAATCACGGTCAGGCCTACGCCCGCAACCAGGGGCTGAAAAGGGCACAGGGCGACTATGTTTGCTTTCTCGATGCCGACGACTGGTTCTCGCCCGACGCTCTCGCAATGGCTGTCGATGTGTTCCAAAAGCATGGGCAGACAGACAGTGTGCTGTTTCAGGTTGACATGATTTACCCTGACCGGGTGCAGCGCTATGCCATGCCCGATGCTGACGTGCTGACAGGTCACGAGGCATTCCTGAAGAGCATCGACTGGCAGCTGCACGGCATCTACATGGTGCGCACGGCCATCCACCAGCGCTTCCCCTACGACGACAGCTGCCGATGGTTCAGCGACGACAACACCACGCGCTTGCATTATCTCGCTTCGCGTGAGGTGCGGCCATGCGACGGCGTCTACCATTATTTCCAGCATCCTGAGTCGACGTCCTATGCCGTCAGCGTGCACCGCTTCGACCGTCTGCGTGCCGGCGAGAGCATGAAGGAACAGCTGCTCAGTGCCGGTGTGTCGCATGAGGTAATGTGCGAGTGGGAGGCACAACGTATGCTGGTGCTGGTGGAGTGCTATCGTTTCTACCGCGAGGAGGGACGCAGCCTGACAGCAGCCGAGCGCCGTCAGGGACTACAGGAGATGCACCGGGTGTGGGGAACCATCAACCGCACCATGCTCCGCTCGCCTTTGGTGCACAAGTTCGGCTATCGGCTCATGCCCTCCTGGCCACTCTTCCGCTGTCAGGAATGGCTCTATTTCACCCTGCGCAGACTACTGGGGAAGAACAAGTGACTGTGACGAATCACCATCGCATAGCATTTGAAATCGGTTTTCCCTTCGTTTCTTTTGCCAATTGCAATAAAAGTTGTATCTTTGCGGCGGTGAAGAGCACATGCTTCCCTATGGTTTTATGACAACAAAGACAAGATCACAGAGCTATGCCGTCGGAGAGCAGTCCTTTCTGGCGATGCGCAAGCAAGGGTCGGTATATATCGACAAGACTGCCATTGTGTATCACATGGTAAAAGCCGATGCCAAGTTCTTCTTTCTGAGCCGTCCGCGCCGTTTCGGCAAGTCGCTGCTCATCGACACACTGCGTTGCTACTTCGAGGGCCGCAAGGAGCTGTTCGACGGGCTGGCCTTAGGGCGTCTGGAAACGGAATGGAAGAAATATCCTGTGCTGCGCATCAACCTCTCGGAAGGGAAATACTACGAGTTGCAACGGCTAAAAACCACCGTTGACGCTATCCTGAGCCGAATGGAGGAGAAATGGAATGTGGCAAAAACAGAAGACAGTTCTGCTTTTGACGTACGCCTGACAAAGATTATCCGGGCCGCCTATGAGCAGACAGGCGAGCAAGTGGTGATACTCGTCGATGAGTATGACGCACCCATGCTTGACAGCATGAACGACCCGGAGCTGCAGGAACAGATACGCAACCGCATCCGCAACCTCTTCAGTCCTCTGAAGGCACAGGCAGAATATCTGCGGTTTGTGTTCCTCACAGGTATATCGAAGTTCTCGCAGTTGTCGGTGTTCAGTGAACTCAACAATCTGCAGGAGCTAACCTACGACAGAGCCTACGAAGGCATTTGCGGCATCACGGAGGAGGAGATGCTCACGCAGATGCAGCCCGACATCGAATTGCTGACGGAGAAATTGAACCAGGCGCACAGCAGATGGGGCATCAGCTACACCTACGATGACATCGTGGCAAAGCTGAAGCAATGGTACGACGGCTATCATTTCTCAGATAACTTCACCGATATCTACTGCCCTTGGAGCCTCATCAATGCCTTCGCCGCAGGCGACATACAGAATTACTGGTTCTCTACGGGCACACCTTCTTTCCTGGCCAACATCATGCGCAACTGTAAGGTGCAGCTGCCTGAACTGGAGGGGGTTCAGGCCAGCCTTGTGCGCTTCAGCGCACCCACCGAGCGCATCACCGACCCTATCCCGGCGTTGTTCCAGAGCGGCTACCTCACGCTGAAAGGCTACAATCCCTTTATAGGCGAATGGACGCTGGGCTTCCCCAATGAGGAAGTGCGTGAGGGATTTGCCCGCTGCCTGTACTATTATTACATGGAGGCCTATCCTGGCAGTGGAGATACGTTGGGCCGCGCCTACAAACGCCTGCTGCTGAAGGACATCACCATCAATGACTTTATCGAGACTGTGCGCCGCTGGTACGCTGGCATTCCCTATTCTATAACGGACAAGAACCAAAACGAACAGCTGTATCAAGCGGTGCTCTACGCTGCGCTGATGGCCTTCGGTGCCGACGTGCAGGCTGAGGACATGACCAGCGACGGACGCATGGACATTGCCATGAAGCTGCCCGACGCCATCTACATCATCGAGCTGAAATACGGCAAGACGGCTGAAGAAGCCACCAGCCAGGTGCTGACCAAGGACTACGCCGTGCGTTTTGCCGCCGATGCCCGCCCCGTCTATGCCATCGGCCTGAACATCAGCCAAGACCGCCGTACCATCGACCAGTGGCAGGTGGTGGAGTGCAAGAAATGATAATCCCTGCTTCGAAAGGAAGGACAGGGATATGGAAAAAAAGAAAATGGAAAACCTACTGAATGAATTGAACGACAGCCAGCGGGAGGCAGTGGTCTACTGCGACGGCGCACAGCTGGTGATAGCTGGTGCGGGCTCTGGCAAGACGCGCGTGCTGACCTACAAGATTGCCTACCTGCTGCAGCAATATAACCTGGCACCATGGAACATCCTCGCGCTGACGTTTACCAACAAGGCGGCACGAGAGATGAAGGAACGCATCGCACGGTTGGTGGGCGAGGAGCGAGCCAGATACTTGCTGATGGGCACCTTCCACAGCATCTTCGCACGCATCCTGCGCAGCGAGGCTGCAGCCATCGGCTTTCAGTCGAACTTCACCATCTACGACCAGAGCGACTCCCGCTCATTGGTGAAGAACATCATCCGCGAAAAAGGACTCGACGACAAGGAGTACAAGCCGAACACCGTAGCCGACCAGATCTCAATGGCGAAGAACCACCTCATCATGCCCGACGCCTTTGGCTCCTGCTCGCTCTTCGACCCGAGGCACCCGCAGGTGGCTACTATATATAAAATGTACGCGATGCGCTGCCGCCAGGCCAACGCCATGGATTTCGACGACCTGCTGGTGCAGACGTTCCTGCTCTTCAGCGAGCATGAGGACATCAGACGGAAATATGTGGAGAAGTTCCAGTATGTGCTCGTCGATGAGTATCAGGACACCAACTTCGCCCAGCAGCGCATTGTCTATCTGCTGACCCGCGAGCGCCAGCGCGTCTGCGTGGTGGGCGACGACGCACAGAGCATCTACAGCTTTCGCGGTGCCGACATCGACAACATCCTCAACTTCCGCGATGCATACACCAACGCCCGACTGTTCAAGCTGGAACAGAACTACCGCTCCACACAGCTCATTGTGAAAGCCGCCAACAGCCTCATCCGAAAAAATGAGCGCCAGATACCGAAGGATGTCTATAGCCACAACGAGCAAGGCGAGAGGCTGCAGCTGAAACCGGCACAGAGCGACCGCGAGGAGGCCCTCATCGTGTGCAACGACATCAAGCGCTTGCGCCGCAAGGAAGACCTGCAATGGAACGACTTTGCCATCCTCTACCGCACCAACGCCCAGAGCCGCAGCTTCGAGGAACAGATGCGCAAGGACAACATTCCCTACCGCATCTACGGCGGCCTCTCCTTCTATCAGCGCAAGGAGATCAAGGATGTCATCGCCTATTTCCGCACCATAGTCAATCCTGACGATGAGGAGGCGCTGCGCCGCATCATCAACTACCCCACCCGAGGCATCGGCGATGCCACGGTGAATAAAATCGCAGGCGCAGCCACGAAGCACGGCGTCTCGCTGTGGGCGGTCATCTTGCAGCCCATGCTCTTCGGCCTCCAAGTGGCGAAAAGCACGGCAACGAAGATTGAAACCTTCCGACAGCTGATAGAGGGCTGGCGCGAAAGACTCGGCACAGAGGATGCTTACGAGCTGGGCCACAGCATCATACAGGAGAGCGGCATCACCAAGGACATCTACAGCAGCCACGAGCCTGACGACCTGTCAAGGCAGGAGAACCTGCAGGAGTTTCTGGCCGGTATGCAGGACTTCGTGGAGAGCCGTCGCGAGGAGGACAGGGGAGACGAGACATCCATCGCAGACTTCCTGCAGGAGGTGGCGCTGCTCACCGACCTCGACAGCGACAAGGACAGCGACCAGCCGAAGGTGTCGCTGATGACCGTCCACTCGGCCAAGGGCCTGGAGTTCCCCGTCGTGTTCATCGTGGGCTTGGAAGAAAACATCTTCCCCTCGCCCATGTGCACCGATTCCATGCGCGCACTGGAGGAGGAGCGCCGCCTGCTCTACGTGGCCATCACCCGTGCCGAGAAGCACTGCATCCTTACCTGTGCCGAAAACCGTTTCCGCTTCGGACGGCTGGAGTTCGACACACCGTCGCGATTCATCCGCGACATCGACCCCAGCCTGCTGCAAGTAGATGGCGGCAACAGTGACAGACAGTCATTCGCTTCTCCACGCTTGCCCTGGCAGGCGCAGAACGCCCACCCTGTGGCCACGCAGTTCAAGGCCGACCCCATGCCGCGCGCCGTGTCACGCACCAAGCCCGAGCCTGCCGTTGACCCGCTCTCGCCGCAGTTCAAGCAGCTACTGCACACGGCCAGGAGCGGACAGACCAATTCCTTCACTGCAGGGAGAGGAGGCAACACCTCAAGCCTGAGAAGAATAGACACACAAGCGACCCACACCCCTCCTCACAAGGATGGTACAGGGGGCGGGGCTCTGCTCCGCGAGGGTACCGTCATCGAGCACCAGCGCTTCGGCATAGGCACCGTCGTCCGCTTAGAGGGCGAAGGTGACAACGAGAAGGCCACCGTTGCCTTCCGCAATGCCGGCACCAAGCAACTCCTCCTGAAGTTCGCCCGCTACAAAATAGTAAATTCCTGATTGGCCTCCGTCCGCGTATGGGTTATAAAAGTTTCCTGCCGAGAAACCATCGGTTTCTCGGCAGGAAACCAAAGGTTTCTCGGCAGGAAACCAATTGCATAAAAGCCCCAGATGGCGCTCGGCTTTGCCGCTTGCTACCGAAAGGCTACGGATAGGCGCGTTAGGCAACGCTTGCAAGCGCAAGAACTTTCATGGCGGTGAAGCCGAATCGATTTTCACTTTTACAAGCCATCGCACACTACCAAGTCGTTGACTTTTTTAGTCCTGCATTTGTGCAATGTCAAGCAATTGTGACAAAACGGAAGAAAAAACGGATAATTTCTTTGTCGTCTGAAAGCAAATCCGTATCTTTGCGCATTATTTAAAACTTAACCCTCAATAAAAATAACTTTATGTCCGACACACATTCCATTGTTGGCGCAAAAATCAAGAGACTCAGAGAGACGAAAAATCTCTCCATTGAAGAAATCTCCGAGCGCAGCGGCCTGACGGCAGAACAGATTTTATCCATCGAGAACGACGTAAACCTGCCCTCTTTGGGCCCGCTTATCAAGATAGCCCGTGCGCTGGGTGTCCGCTTAGGCACCTTCATGGACGACAACGACGCCATAGGTCCGGTCATCACACGTGCCAAAGACCGCGAGGCCGAGAGTAGCATCAGTTTCAGCAACGGCACCATCGATGCCCGCAAGCACATGGAGTATCACCCGCTGGCCAAGCAGAAGGCCGGGCGCCACATGGAGCCTTTCATCATTGACATCAACCCTGAAGACAAGCCCGACTTCCAGCTGTCTGAGCACGAGGGCGAGGAGTTTATCTACGTCATGCAGGGCGAGGTGGAGATAGTCTACGGCAAGATGACCTACAACCTGAAAGAGGGCGACAGCATCTATTACGACTCCATCGTCAAGCACCACGTACACGGCGCTCCCGGCAAGTCGGCCAAGATTCTCGCTGTGGTTTACATCCCATTTTAATCATCGTTATGACGGCACCACGTTATAGCGTTATAACGGAAAAACGAAGAAAATGGAAACAAACAATGTGAAATTGGACATGGCAGGCAGACCCCTGCCTAACAGGACATACCCTGCCGAGACTGGCAGCGCCGGCTACCAATTGTGGGAACGCACACTGGGAGAATGGCTCGAGCACTGGGCCGAGACGACGCCCGACAAGGAGTATATCGTCTATTCAGACCGCAACCTTCGCTTCACCTGGTCGAAGTTCAACGAGCGTGTGGACAACCTGGCCAAGGGACTAATCAGCATCGGCGTGAAGAAAGGCTCCAACGTGGGCATCTGGGCCACCAACGTGCCCGACTGGCTGACGTTCCTCTATGCCACGGCAAAGATTGGCGCTGTCCTTGTGACTGTCAACACCAACTACAAGCAGAACGAGCTGGAGTATCTCTGCAAGGACTCCGACATGGAGGTGCTCTGCATCACCGACGGCACGTGGGACTGCAACTATGTCGACATGACCTACACCATGCTGCCCGAGCTGAAAACCTGCGAGCGCGGCCATTTGAACAGCGAGCGCTTCCCCTACCTGAAGAGCGTCGTATTCATCGGCATGGAAAAGTATCGCGGCATGTACAACACCGCCGAGCTGCTGCTCCTTGGCCAGAACGTGGAAGACGATACGCTGAACGAAATGAAGAAGAGCGTCAGCTGCTATGATGTGTGCAACATGCAGTACACCAGCGGCACTACGGGTTTCCCCAAGGGCGTGATGCTGACCCACTACGGCATTGCCAACGATGGTTACTTCACCGGAGAGAATATGGGCTTTACTGCCGACGACAAGCTCTGCGTCTGCGTGCCCCTCTTCCATTGCTTCGGCGTTGTTTTAGCCACGATGAACTGCCTGACGCACGGCTGCACGGAGGTGATGGTCGAGAAGTTTGACCCGCTCGTCGTGCTGGCCTCCATCCATAAAGAGCGGTGTACCGCCGTCTACGGTGTGCCCACGATGTTCATCGCCGAGCTCAACCACCCCATGTTCGACATGTTCGACCTTACCTGTCTGCGCACCGGCATCATGGCCGGCAGCCTGTGCCCCGTGGAGCTGATGAAGCAGGTCAGCGAAAAGATGTACATGACCATCACGTCGGTCTACGGCCTCACCGAGTCATCGCCGGGCATGACGCAGACCTGTCTCAACGACACCTTCGAGCAGCGCTGCACCACCGTGGGCCGCGACTTCCCCTTCGTCGACGTGAAGGTGCTCAACCCCGAGACGGGCGAGGAGTGCCCCGTGGGCGTGCAGGGCGAGATGTGCTGCAAAGGCTTCAACGTGATGAAGGGCTACTACAAGAATCCCGAAGCCACGGCTGAGGTCATCGACAAGAACGGCTATCTGCACTCCGGCGACCTCGGCGTGAAGGACGAGCAGGGCTTCTACAAGATTACAGGGCGCATCAAGGACATGATCATCCGTGGCGGCGAGAACATCTATCCGCGCGAGATTGAGGAGTTCCTCTACCACATGCCCGGCATCCGCGACGTGCAGGTGGCAGCCGTGCCGTCGAAGAAATACGGCGAGGCTGTCGGCGCCTTCATCATCCTTGAGGAGGGCGCGAAGATGACGGCCGAGGACGTGCAGCTGTTCTGCCGCGGCAAGATAGCCCGCTACAAGATTCCGAAGTATGTCTTCTTCATCGACCAGTTCCCCCTCACAGGCTCTGGCAAGATTCAGAAGTTCAAGCTCAAGGAGATGAGCCTCGAGCTCTGCAAGCAGCAGGGCATCGAGGTGGTATAAGGAGTAAGGTTGAACCGCACCGTTCTTGACTTAGACCAACAGGTCATTCCGTAAGCTACGACATGCCCGCATCCCCCATAAGCAGAGGGGATGCGGGCATGTCAACTTTCGAAGGGCAAGAATGGCTTCTCAATAAGGCAGCGGACCGTCATTGTTAGGCATCAGCGGATCCTCGTCGGCGAAGGGCTGGAAGTCAGCGCCGGGCATGGGTGGCTGGCTGTCGCCGTTCACTTTTGAGCCAAGAATCTCGCCGCCCATGGGAGGCGCAGCGTTGGTCAGGCGGGCATCCTCGGGGTTCTCAAAACGGGTGTACTCGCCACGGAAGGTCAGCAGCACGTCGCCGGTGGCACCCTTACGGTGCTTGGCAATGATGATCTGCGCCATGCCGTGCAGGTCGCGTCCGTGGTCGTCCTGGAAGATGCGGTAGTATTCGGGCCTGTGCACGAAGAGCACCATGTCGGCATCCTGCTCGATGGCACCCGACTCGCGCAGGTCGCTCAGCTGCGGGCGCTTGCCCTCAATGCCCTCGCGGCTCTCCACGCCACGGTTCAGCTGCGAGAGTGCCAGGATGGGGATGTCAAGCTCTTTGGCCAGACTCTTCAGCGAACGGCTGATGGTGCTGACCTCTTCCTGACGCGAGGAGAAGCGCATGCCGTTGGCGTTCATCAGCTGCAAGTAGTCAATCATGATGATTTTCACACCATGCTCACGCACCAGTCGGCGGGCCTTGGTGCGCAGCTCAAAGACCGAGAGGCCTGGCGTATCGTCGATGTAGAGCGGCTTGCCGTGCAGGCCGTTGATGCGCTTGTCCAGGCGGTCCAGCTCGTCAGGCTGCAGCTGTCCGCTCTGGATGTGCGAGCCTTGTATCTCGCAGACATTAGAGATGAGACGGTTGACCAGCTGCACGTTGGACATCTCGAGCGAGAAGAACGCCGTAGGCACGTTGAAGTCAGCTGAAATGTTCTTGGCCAGCGAGAGGGCGAAGCTGGTCTTGCCCATGGCGGGTCGCCCGGCGATGATGACGAGGTCGCTGGCCTGCCAGCCGCTGGTGATGTCGTCCAGCTTATGGTAGCCGGTGGGCACACCCGTCAGGCCGTCGGTGTTCTGGTAAGCCTTCATAATGGCGTCCATCGCATTCTTGATGACCGGGTCCACCTGCGTGTAGTCCTTCTTCATGTTCTTCTGCGAGAGTTCGAAGAGCGAGCCCTCGGCGTGCTGCATGAGGTCGTCCACGTCGATGGTCTCGTCGAAGGCCTTCGTCTCTATGTCGCTGGCAAACTGTATGAGCTGTCGTGCCAGGAACTTCTGCGCCACGATGCGTGCATGGTAGTCGATGTGTGCGCTGGAGGCTACGCGGCTGGAAATCTCAGCGATGTAGGCCGGCCCGCCTGCCTCCTCCAGTGTGCCGTTCTTGGCCAGCTGCTCCGTCACGGTGAGCACGTCGATGGGTTTCTCGTCCATCGACAGGTCGCGGATGGCGGTGTAGATGAGCTGGTTGCGTGGCTCGTAGAAGCTCTCGGGATGCAGCATCTCGCACACCACGGCGTAGGCATCCTTGTCGATGAGCAGGGCGCCCAGCACGGCGCGCTCTATCTCAAGAGCCTGTGGCTGCACGTGAGCGTAGTGATTGTCAATAGGTTGTTGGCGGCTGGTGCGCCGTGTATTGTTGTTGTCTGCCATATGTTTAGATTTATTGAACCCTTGTGAGTCCCATCTCCTCTGCCTTCTGCATGAGCAGCTGCATGAGAGGCTCACGCTCGTTCTCCACGCGGTTGTCGAGGACAGCGTCTTTCAGACATTGCTTGAGCTGCCCCACTTCGCGCGAAGGTTTCAGGCCGAAGAGCTGCATGATCTCGTTGCCGTCGATGCAAGGCTGCAGCAGGCGCTTGTAGTCTTTCTCCACGAGGTCGGTGAGCTTCTCGCGTACCATGCGGAAGTTCTCGAGGAATATTTTCTTCTTCACCTCGTTCTTCGATGTGATGTCGGCCTCGCAGAGCGTCATCAGGTCGTCGATGTCGTCGCCGGCATCGTTGAGCAGACGGCGCACGGCCGAGTCGGTGACGATATCGTCGGCAATGGCCTGCGGACGCATGTGCAGCTCCACCAGTTTCTCCACATAGTGCAGCTCCGGGCCCAAGGGCAGTTTCAGACGGCGGAACAAGGGTGCCACCATCTTCATGCCTACATAGTTATGGTTGTGGAATGTCCAGCCAATGGCAGGGTCCCACCGTTTCGTCTTTGTCTTTCCGATGTCGTGGAGCAGGGCGGCCCATCGTAAATAGAGTCCCGCCCCCGACTCCTCCCTGGCCACATTCTCCAGCACTTCCAAGGTGTGATAGAAATTGTTTTTGTGTGCCCGCCCGTTTTTCTGCTCCACGATGTCGAGTGCCGAGAGCTCGGGCAGGATGATGTTTAGGAGGCCGCAGCGCTGCAGGTCGACGAAGCCCTTGCTGGGATGCCGGGCCATGATGATTTTGTTCAGCTCGGTGATGATGCGCTCGCTGCTGACTATTTTTATTCGGTCGGCCATGTGCTCGAGGGCCTCGAAGGTGGCACCCTCTATCTGGAAATTCAGCTGTGTGGCGAAGCGTATACACCGCAACATGCGCAGGGGGTCGTCGCTGAAGGTGATCTCCGGGTCGAGCGGTGTGGCGATGATGCCGTCTTCGAGGTCTGCCAGTCCGTTGAAGGGGTCGACGAGCTCGCCAAAGCGCTTCTCGTTGAGGCAGATGGCCATGGCATTGATGGTGAAGTCGCGCCGGTTTTGGTCGTCCTCCAGGGTGCCGTCTTCCACGATGGGCTTGCGCGAGTCGTGGCTGTAGCTCTCGCGGCGTGCA
This sequence comes from Prevotella sp., assembly GCA_016285055.1. Lineage (GTDB taxonomy): Bacteria > Bacteroidota > Bacteroidia > Bacteroidales > Bacteroidaceae > Prevotella. The sequence goes on along the minus strand of JAEEPZ010000029.1, from coordinate 2,557 downwards.
CCGACAAACTCTACTTCGAGTGGGTAGTGCAGAGTGTTGGGGTCAGAGTTGATCTTCACCTGCGCTGTTCCGAAGTTTTTGAACACGCTGAGGTGAGCCTTTCGCCCAAGCTGTTTCTTCAGGCGTGTGGCAATATCGATGCCACTGCCCACCACCACCACGTCGATGTCGTCGTTGGGGCGCTCGAGGAAGAGGTCACGCACGTAGCCTCCCACCACATAGCACTCTACACCTGCTTCGTCGGCCACGCGACCTATCAGGCGGAAAATGGGCTGGCCGTCGAGAATGACGGCCAGCTCTTCATCACTGTATAGCTTCATATTCCTGATTCTTGAGGGGAGTGCAGCTTACTCCTCGTCGAGCAGAATCTTCATCATCTCAACGGCTGAGTAAGGCACGGGTGTGCCGGGGCCGAAGATGCAGGCCACGCCGGCCTTGTAGAGGAAGTCGTAGTCCTGTGCGGGGATGACACCTCCGGCGGTGACCATGATGTCCTCGCGGCCCAGCTTCTTCAGCTCCTCTATGAGCTGCGGGATGAGCGTCTTGTGGCCAGCAGCCAGCGACGATGCTCCCACGATGTGGACGTCGTTCTCCACAGCCTCGCGGGCAGCCTCGGCGGGCGTCTGGAACAGCGGACCCATGTCGACGTCGAAGCCGCAGTCTGCGTAGCCCGTAGCTACCACCTTTGCACCACGGTCGTGACCGTCCTGTCCCATCTTGGCGATGAAGATACGCGGGCGGCGACCCTCTCTCTTAGCAAACTCGTCGGTCATCTGCTTGGCCTTCTCGAAGTTGCTGTCGTTCTTGCTCTCTGATGAATACACGCCTGAAATAGTTCTGATTACTGCTTTGTAACGGCCCACGATCTCTTCGCAGGCATCGCTGATCTCGCCCAAGGTGCAGCGCAGCTGGGCAGCCTTGACAGCGAGGTCGAGGAGGTTGTTCTCGCTCTTGCGGCCTTCCTTGAAGTCGCGCACACACTCGGTGATAGCCTTGAGGGCTGCCTGGCAAGCTGCCTCGTCGCGATGGGCGCGCACTTCCTTGAGGCACTCTTCCTGCTGCTTGCGCACGGCGGTGTTGTCGACCTCGAGGATGTCGATGGGGTCTTCGTGGTCGAGGCGGTACTTGTTGATGCCGACGATGGTCTGCTGGCCGCTGTCGATGCGGGCCTGCGTGCGGGCCGAAGCCTCCTCAATGCGCATCTTGGGCAGACCGGTCTCGATGGCCTTGGCCATGCCGCCCAGTTTCTCAATCTCCTGGATGTGCTCCCAAGCCTTGTGCACCAGCTCGTTGGTCAGCGTCTCCACATAGTAGGAGCCGGCCCACGGGTCAATCTGCTTGCACACCTTCGTCTCGTTCTGGATGTATATCTGCGTGTTGCGGGCAATACGTGCCGAGAAGTCGGTAGGCAGGGCGATGGCCTCGTCGAGGGCGTTGGTGTGCAGCGACTGGGTGTGTCCAAGGACAGCAGCCATAGCCTCTATGCAGGTGCGGCCCACGTTGTTGAAGGGGTCCTGCTCGGTGAGGCTCCAGCCAGAGGTCTGCGAGTGGGTGCGCAGGGCCAGCGACTTCGGGTTCTTGGCGCCGAAGCTCTTCACTATCTTTGCCCACAGCAGACGGCCGGCGCGCATCTTGGCTATCTCCATGAAGTGGTTCATGCCGATGGCCCAGAAGAACGACAGACGGGGAGCGAAGGCGTCGACGTCGATGCCGGCGTTGACACCCGTGCGCAGGTAGTCCATGCCGTCGGCCAGGGTGTAGGCCAGCTCGATGTCGGCCGTAGCGCCTGCCTCCTGCATGTGATAACCCGAAATGGAAATAGAGTTGAACTTCGGCATTTTCTGCGAGGTGTACTCAAAGATGTCGGCAATGATCTTCATCGAGAATGCGGGGGGATAGATATAGGTGTTGCGCACCATGAACTCCTTCAGGATGTCGTTCTGGATGGTGCCTGCCATCTCTTCCAGCTTAGCGCCCTGCTCCAGACCGGCCACGATGTAGAAGGCCAGGATGGGCAGCACGGCGCCGTTCATGGTCATCGAGACGGACATCTTGTTCAAGGGGATGCCGCTGAACAACACTTTCATGTTCTCCTCGTTGCAGATGCTCACGCCAGCCTTACCCACATCGCCTACTACACGGGGGTTGTCGGGGTCGTAGCCGCGGTGTGTGGGCAGGTCGAAGGCCACGGAAAGACCTTTCTGACCTGAAGCAAGGTTACGGCGATAGAAGGCATTCGACTCCTCTGCGGTGGAGAATCCGGCATACTGGCGGATGGTCCACGGGCGGAACGGATACATCATGGAGTAGGGGCCGCGCAGGTAGGGCGGTATGCCGGCCGTGAAGTCGAGGTGCTCCATGCCCTCGAGGTCTTCCTTCGTATAGACGGGGCGCACCTCGATGTGCTCGGGGGTCTTCCAGTTCTCTACGATACCATTGTCTTTAATCCACTTGGCACCATCCTGAGCCTTGATGCCTGCATAGATATCAATATCTTTAAACTGTTTACGCATAATTCAAGTCTCCTATTCTTTAGATACCAAGTTTCTGATTATAT
>JAEEPZ010000028.1 GCA_016285055.1 Prevotella sp. | reverse complement strand
GCGAAGGAGTGGCAGCAAAGAACATTACTGACATTACAGACCCCACCCCTGCCCCTCCCCTTGAAGGGAGGGGATGGCTGCGCATAAATCCTTTCTGCAAAGGGTCAACTGCTATATCATTGCCAAAACAATTTGGGAAAAAGGTTATCACCTTGCCCGCCGCAGTGCCTCACGGGGGGCTGCGGCGGGCAAGACGATAACTTTTTTACCAAATTGTTTTTCTTGTATTTATTTGTTTTTATTGGTTTTTTCTCAGTCCGCGTAGCGGTATCAGCTACGAAACTGTGTCTTATTCCAACCTCACAGCACGAAAAAAGCCCTGAAGGAGCGACTTCCTTCGGGGCTGTTCCTGCTACTCCCTGACAAACACCGGGATATGGGCTTTGTCTACGGCTGTGGTGACGGTCTGGCCGCCGTTGTAGTGCTGGCCTGTGCGGCGGTCGCGCCAGCCGTTGGCGTTCTTGGGCAGATAGGTACGCCACTCGGTGACGCCCGGCTCGGTGACAGGACTGATGAGCAGCTCGGGACCGAACATATACTCATATTTCTGCTGCAGCGCTACAGGATCGTCGGCAAAGTCGAAGATGAGCGGACGCATCAGCGTGTAGCCTTCCTCAGCCACGCGACGGGCGCACTCCTCGAGATAGGGGCGCAGCTGTTCGCGCTCTTTTAGACATTCGGCAATAATGGCCTGTGCCTCAGCACCGTAGTTCCATGGCTCGGTGTTGCTCATGTAGCCGTGCACACGCATCAGGGGCAGATAGACGCTGGTCTCTATCCAACGCAGCATCCGCTCGATGTAGTCCTGGTTGGTGTACTGGTCGCCGGGACGGAAGAAGCCGCCAGCGTCGTAGGTCCACCAGGGGATGCCTGCGGCCTGCACGCCGAGACCTGCCACAATCTGCCGGCGGAAGGTCTCCCAGTCGTTGCCCACGTCACCGCTCCACAGGGCTGAGCCGTAGCGCTGGATGCCGGGGAAGCCGCAGCGGGTGAGAATCATGGGCGAGGTCGACGGCTGGTGGGCTTTCAGTCCCTCATAGACAGTCTTGTTCACCAGCAGCGGATAGACGTTGCGCACCTGCTCGCCGCTCCATTTGCCGTTGTTCACGCGGCGTCCTTCCAGGTCGTCGTTCTCGGGCTCTGTGGCATCCTGCCACCATGCGTCGATGCCGAGGGGCACCAGCCGCTGGTCGAAATTTCTCCAATAGGCGGCGGCGGCGTCGGGGTTGAAGAAGTCTATCCAGTCGGTGCCGGGGATGTAGTAGTTGTTCGCCAGCATGTCGCGGCCCACCTCCGAGTTCTTGTCTATCTTCGACCACACGGAGACCATGAGCCGTATGTCCATGCGGTGCAGACTGTCGGTCAGGGCTTTCGGGTCGGGATAATACTGTTCGTCAAACTTCATGGAGTTCCACCCGTACTTGCCCCAGTACTGCCAGTCCTGCACAATCACGTCGATAGGCAGCTGTTCGCTGCGGAAGCGGTTGGCGGTCTTCAGGATTTCTTCGGAAGAGTGGAAGCGCTCGCGGCAGTGTATGTAACCCAGTGCCCATGAAGGCATCAAGGGGCATGGGCCGGTCAGCTCGCGGTAGGCGGCGATGATTTCGTCGGCCGAACCGACGAACACCGTATAGTCGACGGCGGTGGCAACGGGCGAGCGGAAGACGGTCTCGTCCTTTACATTATTATAATATAGGACGGGCTTGTCGCCGCCGGTCAGCTCTGCTGTCACCGTGTGGCGGCCCTTCTTCAGGTTGACGATGGTGGAGGCTGTTGGCGGCAGCCACAGGTTCTGCATCTCTATGACGGTCTGGCCATCGATGACCAGGTTGTGGCGCCGTGCCATCTTCTGCCCCACGTCGAGCAGCAGGGTGTAGTCGCCCGTCTTCGCAATGTCGATGGTGGCCTCGAAGATGTGACGCTCGCGCCTTTCGCGTCTGCCGCCCTCGGTCGATGTCACGTTCACCACCTCGCTCTCACCTGCCTTGTCGCTCTTCACCAGGGCGATGCTCTGGCTGCAAGGGTTGAACTCAGTCATGCCGTAGTTGTTCCAGAGGATGCCGTAGCCCTTGTTCGAGATAATCATGGGCAGGCTGATCTGCGTGTTCACCTGCGTCAGTCGGCGCGAGAGGCCGCGCACGTTGCTGTAGCCGTCCTGAAACTGTCCGAGGCCGAAGAGGCACTCGTCCTTCGGCGATGTGAACGCCAGGGTGGCCTCGCCATTCTTCAGCTCATGGCGTGTGGCGGTGAACACCGTCTTGCCGCTCTTGTCCTTCACGGTGAGGCGCTGACCTTTCACCTCTACTTTGAGGTCGCAGTTGGCCACCTCGTCTTGTTTCACATAGGACCAGTCGGGCAGGTCGCTTGTCGTGCTGCCCTCGGCGTATTGGATGCGCACGGCATTGCGTGCCATCTTCTTCACCGTCAACTGTCCTTCAGCTTGTACGCCTAAACTCATACCTAACATTGCTGTCATTAAGATTCGTTTCATTTGTTGGGTTGTTTATATTAAGAAATTTATGTTTTACATTCGCTCAAGTTTCAGGAGTTAAAGGAGTTAAGGGAGTTAAAGGAGTTAAAGACAAATGACTCTCCATGAAAAGCCTTTGTCTCTGGGTTGAAATCCATAGCAAAACTATTGTCTTTAACTCCTTTAACTCCTTTAACTCCTTTAACTCCTTTAACTCCTTTAACTCCTTTAACTCCTTTAACTCCAAAACTAGCTTTCACTTCCTTATCTCGTGGTGCTCTCTGAGAAATAATGCACCCTCAGCGGCTTGGTGGCCGTCTCACCTGTCAGCTCCACCTGTTGCTGCAGGCGGATGTCGGCCGACGAGGCGCCTATCTTCACGACGTAGGTGCCCGGGCTGACGTTCCATTGTGGTTGGCCGTCGTTGGTGTAGTAACCGAACTGCTCGGTATAGAGCTTCACTTTCACCGTCTTGGTCTCGCCGGGCTGCAATGCCACGCGGGCAAAGCCCTGCAGGGTCTGCGGCTTCAGGGGCGAGTGGCTGGCTGAGAGCGGCGAGAGGTAGACTTGGGCAATCTCGTCGGCGGCCACCTCGCCCGTGTTCTTCACCTCGAACGACAGATTGACGCACTGGCTGCTCGTGGGCACCTCGGCCTCGGCGTGCAGGTTGGCATATTCAAACGTGGTGTAGCTCAGACCGTAGCCGAAAGGCCATTGCACACGGGAATCCTTCTCGGTGGAATAATTGTAGCAGATGGGCTCATAAATCTCAGTGTTGGGATAGCTGACGGAGAGCTTGGCCGATGGCGCCACCTTGCCGTATAGGATGTCGGCCACGGCGTTGCCTCCCTCTTCGCCCGGATACCAGGCCTGTATGACGGCGGCGCAGCGCTCGGCGATGCCGGAGATGACCTGTGCCCTGCCGCCGAAGACAACGAGCACTACGGGCTTGCCCGTGGCCAGCAGTTCTTTTACATATTGTTCCTGCTTGCCCGGCAGACGCAGCCCCTGACGGTCGCGGTTCTCGCCGCAGAGCATCACATTCTCGCCGACAGCGGCCACGATGACGTCTGCCTGACGGGCCATTCTCAGAGCCTCAGTCTTGTCGGCTTTCTCGCCAGAGTCCACCTTGCGGTGCAGTATCTCATATTCCCAGGCACGTTCGTCGCCCAGCTCCTGATATTTCGTCTCTATCTCCTCTGTCCAGTCGCAGCCACGTGAATACATGATGTTGATGCCGTCGGGCTTATGTCCGTTCATGCCTTCCAGCAGTGTCACGATGTCGGGATGCTCCAGGTCTTCCATGTTCTTCTTCCAGAAGTAGCTCATCGAGGGGAAGGAGTAGTCGCCGCACATGGCCCACATCGAGTTAGCGTTAGGGCCGGTCAAGAGAATGTTGCGTATGGGGAATGAAGCGTTGTTTGACGACAGGGGCAGGATGCTGTTGTTTTCTAATAGCACGATGGATTGTGTGGCGATGTCGTAGGCCGTCTGGCGCTCCTCGGGCGTGTCAAGGACAATGTCTTCCGTGCTGTAGAGGTAGGGATTCTCGTCCATCAGACCGCAGCGTATCTTATAGCGCAGCACGTTCTTCACGGCACGCTCCAATGCTTCTTGCTCCACCACCCCTTTTTCGATGGCCTGCTGCAGGTACTTGTAGTTGGCACCGTGGGGGAAGTCTACGTCGCAGCCGGCCTTGATGGCCACCGCGCCGCATATCAGCGGCTCGTCTCTGGGACTGAGCTGGTCGATGGCAGTATAGTCGCTCACCACCATGCCGTCGAAGCCGAGGTAGCCCCGCAGGATGTCCTCCAGTATCTTGCTGTTGGCCACGCATTTGATCATCTCGCCGTTTCTGTCTTTCATGGCGTGATAGCCGGGCATTACGGCGCGGCTGCCTGCCAGACGTATCATCGTCTCGTGGGGCAGCAGAATCTCCTCCATCAGTTCCTTGTCGTCGGAGTCGCCGCCACCGCCATAGCCCAGATAGTGCTTCGAGCAGGCTCCCACGCCCTTCTTCAGGTCACCCTGTTGCAGACCCTTGACGAAGGCCACACCCATCACGGCCGAGAGGTAGGCATCCTCGCCGTAGGACTCTTCCAGACGGTTGAAGCTCGGCGTGCGGCACACGTCAACCATCGGCGACAGCGACAGCACGCCGCCCATCTTGCGCATCGTCGTGCCTGTCTGCAGCGTCTTCTTCTCTGCCAGCTCAGGGTTGAACGAGCAGGCTTGGCCTATCTGTTGCGGATAGATGGTGGCGCCGCGGGTGTTGATGCCCGACAGCACCTCCTCGTGGAAGAGCGCCGGGATGCCGCTCGGCGTGTTGTGGATCAGCCAGTCCTGGACGGCAGCCACACGGTCGCGCAGCTCGTTGGGGTCACGCGGTTTCTGGATGCAATACTGCGAGAAGTGGCCGATGCCGTTGGGGATGAGCTCACGGCATTTCGCCGTGTCCAACTGGCCCTGCTCGTCGAAGAGCACATCCATGTACATACTCCGCAGCTGGGCGATGCGCTCTTCCTGCGTCATCTTCGCATAGAGCTCGTCCACCTGCTGTTCCTGACTCATGTCTGTGGCGGCGGTGCATCCCGCCAAGAGTGCTGTCATGCACATCATCTTAATTCCTTTCATATGGGTTGTTTAAGCTAAGTCTAACAAATCTAATCTGTTGTTGCGTCTCTCGCGTAGTCCACAAAGGCATAGCTGTGGCTGTGCCGCTCGTCAGCAGGATGCTCCTCACGGCTCACCTCCCGCCATCCGTCGCTATAGTCGGGAAAGAACGTGTCGGCCTGCTGCGGCGTGTCGTCAATCTCGGTCAGGCAGAGACGGTCGGCCTTGTCGATGAGACTCTTGTAGAGACTGGCACCGCCGATGACAAAGATTTCCTCATCGTGACGGCAACTGGCCATGAACTCATCCCACGTGGCGAAGCATTCACAGCCCTCTATCTGTCGGCGGCTGCGTGTCAGCACGCAGTTGCGGCGGTGGGGTAGGGCACCCTTGGGCAGACTCTCGAAGGTGCGTCGTCCCATGACGATGGTGTGCCCGGTGGTCAGCGCTTTGAAGCGTTTCAGGTCGTTGGGCAGCCAATAGATGAGCTTGTTCTCATAGCCGATGGCGCGGTTGCGGGCCACGGCGGCAATCATTGTAACAGTCATATTGTTATTCTATTCAAGTTTCGCATTCGCTCAACTATTAGGAGTTAAAGGAGTTAAAGGAGTTAATGGAGTTAAAGACAAATGACTCTCCATGAAAAGCCTTTGTCTCTGGGTTGAAATCCATGGAAGTCGTTGTTCCCTCTGTGAATGAATATCCCCATCTGTCTTTCTGTTTACTTATATTTTCGGCTCTGCAAAAATACATTTTTTTCGCCGAACTGCCAAAGAAAAAGGTTGCTAAAAATATGTAACCATACAAAATTGTCTTCCTCTCATCAGATGCGACTCTTTTTTTCACAATAAGTTGATATGAACTGCTGCTTTTAGTAAATCAGGGAAAAACAAGAAAGCCAGAAATGGCTCACCATGAATGATTCACAAATGCTATAGTAAACGTCATCCATCTTTTCGTCATTTGAGCGGCTTGAGCGGCCGCCCGGCAACGCCCAATAGAACTGCGAAAAACTGTCCGCAGTTTTTCTTCGCATTTCGGACTTTTCGTCCGAAGCCTTCGGACGGAGTGTCCGAAGCCTTCGGACAAACAGTCCGAAGCCTTCGGACTTTTTTAGGGGGCCTTCGGACTTTTTTAGGGGAACCAGGCAGGGATGTAAAAAGCAGGCGCAAAAAAGGAACAGGCTTAGTTACTGTGCAGCCATTCCCCTCCTTTTTAATAGGTTGTGACAGTATTGACAAACCACCCCTGACCCCTCCTTTTTAAATAGGTTGTGACAGTATTGACAAACCACCCCTGACCCCTCCTTTGGAAAAGGAGGGGAAGGGCTGCGCACAGTTTTTGTAGATAGTTATCTTATTGAGGCCTCTCCGCCTCTCCCCCTCCCCCAGGGGAGGGACGGGGTGGGGCTCCCGCTGCCAGACCTCCTTAGGAACGGCATAAAGGTCGCGCGCGCGTTTATATAATAATGTATAATCACCGACTACTCCCTCCTAAATGCTCATTATTTCCCCATTTGTAGAAAATTTTTTCTTAAAAAGTTTGGAAGTTTCGGAATAAATACTTAAATTTGCGCCCGATATATCAACAAGTCAAATCAAATACGCAAGCAAAGAAGGTCAGTCAGCCCATAGTGTGCCCTCATGCTAACTATGCCCGTACCCCTGCCTCAGAGCTTCTAAAGATAAAGACTTTTATGTTTTTTTTTAAATTGTAAAGTGAAGATGAACACACACAACAGGTCCCAGTGGCCTATCATCTGCGGCGCACTGCCGCGCAACCTGCTCCCTCGTGGCGTGGGCTGTGCCATGTACTCCCCTAACCCTCTTGAACCAATAATTACTCACAAATTTTTATTATAAGTATTAATTAAAAACAAAAGAAGTATGAAACAATCAGTATTCTACTCAGCACTTGCCGTAGCAGTGGCGCCAGTCGCAGCCATGGCACAGGCAAACTACATGACAAAGGAACCAATAGCCGTTCCTCAAGGCGATAATCTAAATATTGCCTATACGTTCACAGAGGTGCCCGACAAGGGTAAGTTCCAGCTTGTCATCACCTCTGACGCTGCCACCGACATTGAATATAAAACGTCTGCCAGTGGCAGTACTTACTCGGAACAATTAGCCGCAAATCAGAAGAAGTCGCTTAACATCGATGCCAACACAGTGGCATTTACCTTGAAGAAAAGTACTGCTGCTTGCAGCATTGCCCTGCAGTTGGAGCCGATAGACCCTGACTACATCAAGAACCAGCTCGCTGACTATCTCGTCATGGTCGACCAGTACATGAACGACATCAACGCTGCCGGCTATACTGTCAGCGACGAGAACAACGCCATGTTGCTCTTGCTCCATGACATCGCCGTTCCTGGCACGAAGGAGTACACCGTGGCAAACTTCGAGCGCTTCGAGCTCTACAAGGACAATAGCAAAATCCTGGAGGCTTTTGCACAGGCAGTAGCAGCTGTCGAGGCTGACGAGCTGGCTAAGTCTGCTCTCACCGACGAGGAGCTGGAAGGCCTTACCTCGCCTGCTGGCTTGGCAGACGCCATCAAGGACGCCAAGCAGGATTACGAAGACGCCTTGAAAGACTTCCAGGACAACCCCACTCAGGAGAACCTTGAGAAGCTGCAGGACGCCAAGAACAAGCTGGCCGCCGCTCAGGAGTACGGACAGTTCGGCCTTACTGCCAACAAGGTACAGGCTGCCATCGACGACTACGCTGATCTGCTCGACAGCTATGAGGCTACCAGGGGCAGCGACATCGATGAGGAAACCAACGAAGGCGGTGCCGCTTTGAGCACCTATCAGATCAATGCCTTCCGCACCAGCAAAGCGCGCCTGAAGGGTATTCAGGACACACTCGACGAGTTCCTCAGGCGCGCTGCCGAGGCTTATGCTGCTGATCCCACCAACTTCGTCGCTCCTACCGATGTGGACCTCGATGGAAAAGGTACCCAATATAAGACTTATGCAGACATCGAGACCCTCCTCGGCACACAGGCTGAGCCGACGAAGAGCCAGCAGGGCAAGATTGGCGTGCTCAACAACATCGCATACGTGAAGTATTGCGCACAGCAGTATCAGGCACGCTTCGAAGAGGTGCTTGAGAATATCGCGAAAGCTACTGCTGCCTACAACGCACAGATTGTTGACGTGGAGAAAGCCTTCGTCGCTCAGCAGGATAAAGCTCCTGTCTATAATCCCGCTATCAACTATTTCGACAATGCTCTGGAGCAGGTGAAGACCGTGCTGCACGAGAAGGTGATGGAAGGTGAAGCAGGTGCAGAGGGCATACAGCTCATCGAGGAGGCTCTGAAGGAAGCCAAGAAGAATGGCTTAGACATCAGCTACGATGAAATCACCAAGTGGGACAACACACCCGCTGACGAATGGAACGCAGCGCTGGAGAATCTCACCAAGACTCCTGACGGCACACTGGCAGGTCTCATCAAGTATTACACCGATGCTACCACTGGCGTGGAGGGTGCCCGCAATAAGTTCGACGAGCAGATGGGTCTCATCACAGGCACCGACACCGACGCGAAGCTGCAGTACTGGATCGACAAGATTGGATGGAACGGACTCACCGATAAGGTGAAGACTCTCTACCAGGAAGAATACAACACCATCGTGACAGAAATCCAGCTTCTGAAAGATCAGCTCTACAAGGCTAACGAGAACCTCGGAACGGACGACGCTGAGCCTGACTACCAGAAGTTCCAGATACTGAACGACCCCTGGCTGATGAACTGGGATGACGAAAACTACGACAAGAAAGACAATGGTAACTACTCCAGCTACAAGAACCTGAAGAAGCGCCTCGGCGACTTATATAACAAGGTGAAGAACGCCAAGTTCGAGCAGGAGGCCCTCTGGGGTCTGCAGGCCAATGGTCAGGAACTGTCAGACCGCCTGCGCAACGCCAGCGGCGTTATCAACAATCTGACGAAGGACTACACGGATCCCGAATACCTGGCATGGAGCTTCTACGGATATACCGGCAACCCCGATACCAATACCGGCTTTGCCAAAACGATTACCGACTATGTGGCACTGCTCCAGGAAACCGCTAAGGTTCAATACGGCGAAGGCGACACCGATGCCGCACAGATACTGAAGAACGGCGCCAAGACCGTGGACATGGCAAGACCTTCTGTTAACGACTTTGAAAATAAAGGTGGTCTTTATGGAAAGAATAGTGATTTTAATTCCGGTGAACAATGGGCCGTTGGCTATTTGCAACTGAACGGTACTGCTCGTACAAAAGCGCTTGGCTTGAAGCTGGAACCCGGCCAGCAGGCCAGTTTCCGCTTCAAGGTAGAAAACCTCGACGGCAACTATTGGGTCAAAGCCAGCATCTATAATGGCGATACTAAGCTGGCTGAGAAATGGGTAAATCGCAACGGCACTTACACCGTGTCGTTCACGGCTACAGCAAACTATAACGACCTGCGAATGGGCTTCCAAGGTAATGACGCCAGGATTGATGGAAACGATAACTTTGATTCGAAGGTCTACTGGGGCCCGCTGGTAGTGGCCGGCGCAGAAGATGTCTTCAAGACCGATACCGACATCAATGACGACAGCCAGACCGACGACACCTGGAATGATATCGAGGCCATGGTGAAGAAGCTTGAGGCAGACGTTTCTGGCGACAAGTCCAAAGACGGCGTTGCCAAGAAGGCCATCGACCACTACGTGGAGGTGCGCACCGCTATCGAGACCGCACAGGAACAGATACAGGCCGTGCTCGACGAGGTGGAGAATCATGGCGTATATACCGACAAGACCAGCACCAAGCCTCATGCAGGTGAGTATGCACGCCTCATCAAGGGCTGGAAGCAGCAGGTGGCTGACAAACTCGCAGTGGTGGAAGCTGCAAGCAAGTTTGATGCCAATGATGCCAATCAGAAGTTTGACGACGCCCACTGGGCTGCTATTCAAGCCCTGACGAAAGTGGATCTCACCGATATTGACACCTACTACGATGCTACCAATGATAAGGTACAGGAACAGGTGGCTAAAGACAAGGCTGAGTATGACTACGCTGGATTAGAGGAGAACGTGCAGCAGCTCTACGAGCAGATTTATGGCACCGACGGTTCCGCTACCACTAAGAAGGATGGCTTGGTTGACGATGTGCTGGCTGCCTTCAAAGATGCCAAGGAAACCGACCTCACAGGTCTCATTGCCACCTACGATCCCACCACGAAGAGCGCAGACAAGGTCTTTGGCAATGCTGCCAACGCTCTCGCCATCAACCAGCTCTGGACAAACATGGAGCAGCGCATCAAGGATGCCAGCGACGATGCCACAACAGGCGCAAAGGGCATCTGGGATGCTTATACGACTGCATATCCCACCCTTGACAAAGCTTTTGATGACCTTACCAATGCCCAGAAGACGCTTGACGAAACCAATGACGCACTGCTGAAGGTCAAGGATATCCTGGATGCCATCATGGCTACCGAAGGCTTGAACATCAATGACGTGCTGTTCGACAAGGTGACCAACGAGAAGAAGCTGGCTGACTTCACCAAGATGATTGCCGACAACGTGAAGACATACAACGAGGTCTTTACGTTGTATCAGAAGGTCTACGACGGCCTGACCGACTCCTATCTAGAGAGAAACGAAGTCACGCCGGCCGCTATTCAGAAAATCAAGAGTGACGAGGCAAAGTATGGTGCTCCGCGTGGACGTCACACCTTCACTTCGCTGCTGGAATCCTTCTATAACAATGCTGCCAAAGACGAGTTCACCAACGACCCCATCGCTATCTACACCGAGGGAACGGGCGCAGACGAGAAGGGAATCAACATGCCCGCCATCAAGGCTCTCATCGACATCTATGATCCCGAACTGGGCATCGATAAGCTCAATCCCGTCGACGAAGATGCCGTGACCGACATCAATGAGCGCCTGACCAAGCTCAACGAGTTTGACCTCACCAACGTCCTCCTCAACGAGGGACTCATCCAGAAGGCCGTACTCGACGCAGAGAAGAACAAGGCTGCTTACGACGGACTTCTCAAAATTAAGGGCGATCTCAGCACACGCGCAGAGAACATCCTCAAGGAACTCGACAACCTCTACGAGGAGACCGACCAAGGCAACGCACTCAAGGATATCATTACCAACTATTATAAGCCCATCGCCACGCAGAACGCTGATCGCATAGAGAAGCTCTACGAGGACGGAAAGGCATACAGCGAAGGCCCCAACAGCACACGCAAGGCCAACGTGGACAAGTATCTCCACCCGAACACATGGGATGCTGAGAACGGATTCAGCGTGGAGAACCCCGACCAGACATGCTACTGGGTGCTCAAAGACTCGCTGACCAACCTCAACAAGCTCTATGAGCAGTTCGTGGGCAACTACGACAACTTCCTCGCTGAGAAGAACGAGAACATCTTCAATGACAAGGTGAAGTCTGCCTACGACGATGCATACGCTGCTTATGACAAGGCTGTGGCAGCACTGCACAAGTTCGACGGACTGAAGGACGAGAAGCTGAAGGAGGCTTGGAAGACTGCATTTGACGAACTCACACTCAAGCTCTATCCCACGCCTAACAAGCTGAACGCTGCCAAGACAGCTGCTGAAGGCAATGTGGATGCAGCAAACGCTGCTGGCAAGACATACGATCCTGCCAACGACCTGGCTGCCATTGCTGCTATCAAGAATGGCAATGTAGACGATCCATTCAGCTCGTTCCTCAACGACATGATCGCTGCGCTCGATGCTCGTGGCAATGAGTTGCTGCCTCAGTATAATGCAAAGATCATCACTGCTTGGGACACGATGAAGGACTACAAGGTCAACAACGGTAGCCTGACGCCTCCCACGTTTGCTGACTTCTATGCCATCGACGGCACACCGTTTGTCGACAAAGATACCAAGTATGACTACCTCTATGAGTCGAAGGGTAAGGTTAAAGATGCCACAGATCTGTTCAACAGCATTACTGATCCTTCTGGCTGGGATAAGTACGAGGAGTACGGTCAGTTTGACGCACTCATCAGCGGCGAAATCCTCGACGTTGATCAGGATGATGCCGACCAGACGGTGTACACTGCTACCGACGCTCACCTGAAGACGAAACTCAACCAGGCTGCTCACGAGGATCTGCTTGCCAACATCTTCTTGAAGAAGAACAATGATGTGACACCCGTTGCACGTGAGTACATGGGTGGTCTCATCGAGAAGACCTACACCATCGATGGGCAGACCATTACTACTACTATTGGTGAGCAGCAGAAGGACGGAGAGGGCAACCCCGTCGACCTGAACAAGGCCTATACAGTTCATTACCTCGGATTCGGTGCTACAAAAGCTGCTAACGGCAACTACTATAGCTACAAGCGTATGCTTGGCGAGGAGAAGTACAACGAGCTCGTGGCCCAGTTCGATGCACTCGTGGCAAAGAGCGTCGGTGCCGCTGAGAAGTTCAACGACCAGTTCTACAAGGCAGAAGAGCTGCCCGCAGAGATCTATACCGATGAGGTCCAGAATAAAGACTATAAGACCCGCGACTATGTGATCTATCTGCTTAGCCTCTACGACGGAACCGAGCTGAATGCTATCAAGGATGCATTCGAGGATGCTTACGACGAGGGTATCGAAAATGTGAACTACCTCGACGCTCAAGATGCATTCCCAGACCTCATGGCTGATGCTCAGGGCATTCTCGACCTCTATGTCGGCGACGACTACGTTGATGCTTTGAAGGATCTGCAGAAGCGCTATGAGGACGACCTGGCCAGCCCGGGCGATGCCGATGGTGACGACATCTATGACATTACTGATGATTTGAACGATCTCGTTAAGGACGCTCATGATCAGGAGTACAGCGAGATGCATGCTGAGCTCGTGACCTTGAAGGACGAGTACAACCAGATGATGGAGCAGGCTGGCAAGCTCTACGACGACTATCTGGCTGAGACCGATCCTGACACGAAGGCTGGCATGGAGGAAGCAGCTCTGGCTGCAAAGGCTGAGCGCGAGCGCCTGCAGCAGAAGTTCGAGACCGTCGGCGATGCACTCAACATCGACGAGAACATCCACAACCTCGATGGGCTCAACGCTAACTTCCGCGACGCTAATCCTGACAACGATCCTGAGTACAGCGACTATGTCGACGTCGAGCACAACATCGCACTCATCAAGGCAGAGATTGCCAAGGAGCGCAAAGAGCTCACCGACGAGGAGATTGCTCAGAAGGGCGCTGAACTGGCCCAGGCTGTTGAGAACTTGCTCGCCAGCGAAGCACTGCAGTTCAGCAACGAGCCCGCTGCCGGCTATCTCTTCGAGGACTTCGGACTCTATGAGAACTATCTGAAGGCTGACGTGGATGCTGTGAAGAAGCTCATGGATGACAAGAAAGATAAGCTGAACGCCATTAAGGAGAGCATCGAGGCTACCGACGGCAACGCCGACGAGACCTACAACTACGTGCTGCTCTATGAGGAGAAAATCAAGAACCAGCTGGCAGAGTTTGGCAACGGTGGTTCAGAAGACCTCGCCGACGTACAGGATCAGCTTGATTCCTTCAAGCAGAAGAATACTGTTATCACCGAGCGCGCCGAGACGCAGCATGCACGCTTCCTCGAGATCCAGGCTCAGGTCGACGCTGCATTACAGTACATCGAGACTGCCAAGGAGCAGGTGAAGAGCCTCGGCCTCACTGATGTGGATGGAAACGACATTGAAGGAGACTTCTCAGTGCCTGCATTCGAGCTGGAGAAGATTCAGGCTGCTCTCACCACCTACTACCTGCAGGGCGAAGGTGTCGTGTTCGACAAGAATATCAGCTTCGATGGCCCGACGGCGGGTAATCCCTTCAAGCTCATCAAGTACATGGTTGGCGAGGAAGTCACCGACGAATGGATTGCTGAGAAGGGTCTTAGCACCACGTCCAACATCGTTACCTATAAGGGTAATGGCGAGGTGGAGATCTACGACAACATCGGCCTCATAGCAGTGAATAACATGATCAGCGCTGAGGTGCAGGATTGGGTTAACGTACTCGCTAATCAGAAGTATGCAGAGGCTGAAGCCGCCTACGATGCAGCATATGCTGATATGGAAGCAACGATGATGCGTACTGCTGACAAGGAAGCCCTGCGTGGTGTGTTCTATGGCACCCTCTCTGATGAGAAAGACGAAGGTAACAATGATACCAGTTATCAGAAGGCCCTCTATGTGCTGGAGACGCTCAAGAAAAATTGCACCATCAATAACATTGAGAAGTATCGTGCTGACGTCGATGCCTTCATCGCAAGCCTGCAGACCCAGTTCGCTGAGATGATTGCTGACAACAAGGCCGGCGACATCAACGGCGATGCCAATGTCAATGTGCTCGACCTCACCGACCTGGTGAAGTATGTCACAAGGCCGGGCGAGCAGAAGAACCTCGACGAGGACGGCTTCGCTAAGCGCGACCTCAACAACGATGGCTACATCGATGTGGTGGATCTTGGCATCATGGTCGACATCATCACTGGCGACATCGCCTACCTCAAACTCGACGGCACCTTCTTGTCTCGCACCAACCGCAACGCCAACGAACACCTCGTGGCCAGCGTCGCTGGACAGGGCAACACCCAGCGTATTGCCATCAGACTGCAGAACACATGCGAATACACCGCATTCCAGATGGATGTCGTACTGCCCGAGGGCATGACACTCGTAGGACAGAGCCTCGGCAACCGTGCTAACGGACAGGAGCTCTACGCCAACGAATGGGACGGCAAGGTGCGCCTCGTGGGATTCACCATGTCGAAGGCTGCATTCAGCGGAAACGACGGCGATGTGCTCTACCTCGACGTACAGACCGACGACAGCTACAAGGGTGACTACGTCAAGTTCAACGACGTGCTCTTCCTCACCACCGACTCGAAGGGCGTGCGCTTCACCATGGAGGGCGACGCCGCTACAGGCATCATGGATCGCTTGGCAGACACATTCGACGCTGCCAAGGAGAAGGTCTACAACCTCGGCGGCCGACTCGTCAATGGCATGAAGAAGGGCGTGAACATCATCCGCGGTCAGAAGGTTCTCAAGAAATAAGTAGCAAACGAGTGAGGAGTTGTGGAGGCGCAACATGACCTCCACAACTCCACAACTCCACAACTCCTAAAGAAACATCAACAATAATATAAATAAATTTCTACACGATTATGAACAAGAAACAAATCGTATTTGGAGCACTGCTCGGCCTGCCAACACTGGCATTGGCCGACGTGAAATTCAGCATCGAGCCGATTACCATCGCAGCTAACGAGAATGCTACGGTAGTCGTCAATGCAGAACTGACTGACCCCACGGAAATGTCAGGATTCGAGATAACGCTCGTGCTGCCTGAGCACTTTACCCTCTTGAGCAAGAATGGCAAGAGCTTCGATGAGGTGTTCACATCAGAGCAAATCAACACCAACTATGGCTGGGTGCTGACCCGCAGCGTCGTCAGCTTGGCTAATCGCACCTACAAGTTCGTGGGCTTCGACAAGTCAGGCAACAAGAAGCTGAAGTGGAGCGACATCACGGAGATGATTGAGGCTTTCTCCTTCGACGTACACGCTGACGAAGGCTACGTCCCCAAGAAGAACGACAAGATTGTCCTGAAGGACTTCGTCATCGCCGACATCGACCAGGCTGATTTTACTGCCGTAGGTAAGGTGAACAACGACGAGCTACAGATTAAAGGCGACATCACTGGCATCTACCGCCTCTATGGCGACACCAACAACAAGGTGACCATCGACGACCAGCAGACCGAGGAGACCATCCAGATTACTGCCAACGAAAACTACAATGACAATGTGACTGGTTTGAGCAAGCTTGTCACCGTGGAGCTGAAGAACAGCCAGAACGGCCCGCAGTTCGACGACTTCGGCAACCTTCTTTGGGGCGACATCGAAGTGCGCGGACTGCAGGGTGTCATCCACCTGCCGAAAGGCATCCACATCAAGGGCGACGGCAAACTCACGACGCGTACTCGTAACGAGGATTTGACTCTGGGTACACCCGAACCTGCAAAGGACGGCGGCGAGACCGTCACGTTCTCCATCTACGCCAGCAGCTCGCCCCTGCGCAGCTGCGATGTTTACGGCATAGAACTGTTCCAGTTTGAGGTCGTCGGTGGCAGCGTGGATGAGTACAACTCAAACACCTGTGAGATTGTCATCGACAACATCATCGCTTCGAAGTATCAGGACAGCAAACGCTATACCCTCGACGACGTTATCACTATCACCGTTGAGAACCCCAACCAGGACGCTAAGGACGATCAGGATGTCACCACTGGCAACCTCGACACCGACCTGGCTAATGCCATTGCCAACATCGATCCTTGGGTGAAGAACAGCAGCGCTGTGCTCGCTCAGCAGAAGATAGCTGAGGACGCTGTCCAGGCTTTGAAGGACGAGATCTACAATCAGTATGTCAACGGCGTGCTGCAGGATTGGACCGATCCCGATGGACTGCAGGCCACGGCTGAGGCTGAGATTGCCAAGCTGAACGACGTGGCTGCCGAGACGCTCGAGCAGGCCAAGGCATTTGACGCAGAGGCTCAGAAGTGGATTGACAACGCTGACGAGGCCGACGTGCCCGACTTCCTGAACCAGTATGGGCAGATTGTGCCCATCAAGGACGAGCGCAGTGAGAACGCAGGCTCGCTGAAGGATGCCAAGGAGGCCCTGAAGCAGGCTCTGGCTGATGCCAAGACTCATGGCACACTGGGTGACGACCTCGACGACGCTGACGTCACTGACGCTGAGCCCGGCACCGCTCTGAAGGATCTGGAGAAGGCCGTACAGGATCAGAACGCTGCACTCGAGGCTGCCATCAAGGCTGCTCAGGAGGCTAAGGCTGCTGAGGATGCCAAGGCACAGGCTGCCATCGCTATCGAGGTGCCCACACTGCCTGGTTATGACCGCATGGACGACACGATCGAGACCTACAAGGCTGCAAAGGGCGTCTATGACGATGCACTGGCTGCACTCGTGGCTAAGTTCGGAACCAACGGTGAGGATGGTACAGTAGGCGAAGCCGGACAGGCTGCCGACCTCGACATCTATAAGGCTGAGATTGAGGCTGTAGAGGATGCCATCGATGGCCTGAACACCGCTATTGAGACTGTCAACGGCAAGGCTGCCGCCAACAACCAGGCTGCCGAGGATGTGGTGGTTGACTTCGCACTGCCCACTAACGTGGCTGCTGACGATACGCCCGAGACATTCACCAATGCCGTGAAGGATCTGGAGAATGCTGTGAAGGCTGCCGAAGAGGCTGGCACACAGGCTAAGGACGACATCTATGCTGATGAGATTCAGGCAGTGAAGGACGCTCAGGCTGCTGTCATCGCCAAGGGTGACGCCAACAACGCACTTGTGGACGATGCTACAGACTCCTACAATGCATACGATTACAAGAATGACATTGAGGAGGGTCTCGCCATCGAATACGGCGTCGTGCCCGAGGAGGTCTACAACTCCGTCAGGAACAACGATGAGGTGACCACTGCCGTCAAAGCTTACGAGGATGCATATCAGGAACTGCTCGACAAGCAGCTGGATGCCGAAGTTGCTGGAACACAGGCTAAGGACGACATCTACAAGGCTGAGCTTGAAAAGTTCTATGAGGCACAGAAGGCTCTGAGTGACATCATCAAGGAGAAGGTCGGTGTGGCTGCTGACAACGAGACAGAGGCTCAGGAGCAGCTCGACAAGGACTTCCAGAAGGTGTTCACCGATCCTGAGAACAGTACCTTCGACGACGTCAAGGAGAGCAATAATATTCCCGCTCTTACCCAGGCTTGGGAAGATGCCAAGACCGCTCTTGAGGACGCCATCGCTAAGGCTAAGGAAGATGGCATCCTGGGCAACACGCCCAACCCGCTGGCAAGCGCTATCCAGAATGTGATTGATGCTCGCGAGGCTCTCGAGAAGGCTATCGAAGAGGCTATCAATGCAGCTGATGAGCTGGCTGACATCATTACTGACGGCATGGCAGATGACTACACCGCTCTGATTGGCGATCCCGATGAAATCGGTGAGCTGGGTAAGGCCAAGGTTGCTAATCCTATGGCTGTGACCAACGATATTGGAAAGCTGCCCACAACGCCCGCACAGTATGTGGATCTGATCAATGAACTCACTGACCTTATCTATGGTGAGGATGCTCTGGCATCAAAGGTGATGGCTGTGCAGCAAGCATTCCTCAAGGGCGAGATTACTCTTGACCAGCTCCGCACATTCATCGACAATACGCTGCCTCAGGCTGAGCAGGATGTCATCAAGGATGCTGCTGAAATCATCATCAACTACCTGAAGACCGTACAGCGCGGTGACGTCGGCGGTGACGGACGTTGGACTACCAACGACTATGCTCTGCTCCGCAAGGTCATCCTCAGCGAGGAGTATCCCACAGCTGTGGCTATCGGCGAGAACGGCGAGTTCAACAAGGAGCTCATCGAGTTCGACGAGGAGGGCAATCCTCTCACCGAGTCCATCTATGAGTTCTACCGCATGGATATCAACCAGGATGGCACCATCAACGTGGGTGACGGCCAGGCCGCTCTCAACTACACGTTCTATGGCAACCTTCTCGGCGATGTGCCTGCTGACGCACGTACCTCCAATGGCGGCAATGAGAGCCTCGTGGCTTCGATGAACGGCAACCAGATTGCCATCGCTCTGAACAACAGCCGCCAGTACAGCGCATTCCAGATGGATGTGGTGCTGTCAGAGGGCATGGCTATCGACAGCCAGTCGCTGGCTGCACGCAATGCCGGCTTCAGCATCGAGACCGCTCAGCTCGCTAACGGCGCAACACGTATCCTCGTCATGGCTAACGAGGCCGGACAGGCATTCGACGGCAACGACGGAGAGGTGCTCTTCATCAACGTGAAGGGACAGGGTACCGTGGAGTTCGAGAACGTCATCTTCGCTACCATCAATGCTAACACCACCACCTTCCAGCTTAACGCTGTCAGCGGAGGAGCAACCGGCATCAACGGTGTTGACGCTCTCGCCGAGGGTGAGCAGGTGTACAGCATCGGCGGACGCCTGATGAACACCCTGAAGAAGGGCGTGAACATCATCCGTCGCAACGATGGCACCACTCAGAAGGTTATCAAGAAATAATAACGGATTTATGGAGTGAAAGGAGTTGTGGAGGCCAAGTAGAAATGAGCAGCCTCCCCAACTCCACAGCTCCTCACCTCCTACATTAATAATAAACAATTAAAAACAAAATAGAGATATGATACACTATTATATCAAGTCATTGTCTAAGAAGGTTATCCTGCCGCTCGCGCTGGTCGCAAGTTCACTCACTCCCGCTCTGGCAGGTAACACCACCCTGAAGATCCAGGGTCCGGAGGGCGACAAGATTGCCTTCGACGAGACCAAGCAGGTGGAACTGATGATGCAGTCCACTGGCGACAATGTATCGTTCGTCGAGGTGAACATTGACCTGCCCGCTGGTCTGGAGTATGTGGAAGGCTCATTCGCCAAGGCCGACATTGAGGCCCTGAAGACGCACCAGTACAAGGTGACCATGACCCCGAAGGGATTCCACGTGGCTATCTATAGCGATAACCTCGTTTCCATGGGCGACATGGCCGACTTCACCACCATCGGCACTTTCGACGTGAAGGCCAATACGAAGCTCACCGGTGATGGCAATATCGAGGTCACCATCGTTGACCTCACCGACAAGGACGCTCAGCAGATTGACTACAACAACATCGGTGTCAATCCTGAGACTTCTGTTGCTGAAGAGGGCGCACCTGGCGACAACTCGCTCGGTTCAGCTACAGTGGCTATCGACAAGAGCAAGTTCCCCGGCGAGTGGAAGGTCTACACCGTGGCCGACCTCAATGCTGACGGAAATCTGGAGTTCAACCCACTCTTCGACAAGAAGACCATTAGCGTGGCACTGAAGAATGACATCGCTCAGATCTCAGGTCTGGAGTTCCAGCTCATTCTTCCCGTTGGCCTCACACTCGACGTGGAGAGCCTGAAGGAGAACCTCGAACGTAAGGTGGGTCAGAGCGTTGGTAGCCAGATCATCGTCAACAAGGAGACTGGCGAAACGACCAACGACTACAAGATTTTCTATCTGGGTGGCGACAAGCCCTTCAACCTGCATGACGGCGACCTGCTGACCTTCGACGTGACTGCCGACCTCAGCCTGGCTCACACCGAGGACTTCACCGACATCATCACCCTGAATAATATCATCCTCACCGACATCTATTCAGTGGCTGTGAAGCACGAGAATCTCACCATCAAGGTGTTCAACCCCAATGAGAAGGCTAAGTTCGAGTTGACCAATGCCCTCGACGTCCTCGAGGCATGGGCTGCCAACGAGCCCTACAGCCGCGTCTACGACTACAAGAAGGTGCTCGACGCCCGCACAAATACCAATGCTGAGCTGGCCGACCGCTACAATAAGGGTATCCTGGGCTATCAGGAGAACCCGGCCGAGGTGCAGGGTCTCATCGATGGCTACAAGGCTCAGATTGAGGAGAGCGCTGAGGCCAACGAGAAGCTCTACAAGGACGGCTTAGACAAGGCTCAGGCACTGCAGGAACAGCTCGACGCTGAGAACCAGCCGCAGGTCATCAACGACTCTCGCAGCACGAATAGAGCAAATGCCGAGGATAGGGAGTCTTTGTTCCCATTAGAAAAATTCATTGATCCCGCTCTGCAAGAGGCCTACGATGCTGCTAAGGATGCCATCGACGCATTTGGCGCTAAGGTGCAGGAGCTGTACGACCAGCAGACAGAGGTTGATCCCGCTAAGTACGACGGTGCCCTCCTGGCCGACCAGGACAAGGGCGACGCTTCGGAAATCGCTGCCCTGCAGAAGGCTGCTGAGGACGCTATCGCTGCCTTCATTGCCAAGCGTAACGAAATCAACGAGAATAACCATAATTCGTTACTTGGCATTGTGAACGAGGGCTTGATTCCTGCTTTTGGTCAGGTCGTCAAGTATGTGGAAAATCTTCCCTATGATGATAGCGGCACGCTGACTGGCGCCTACGCTAACTGGGAGAACTTCCCCGAAATCAAGGAGGCTATTGACAAGGCTCAGGCTGCCATCGATGAGCTCCTCTCTGAGAATGGTCCGATTGAGGTGGGCTACAATACTATCGCTCTGCCTTACGAGGAGGGTATCGTTCCCGTGCTGGATGACTTTGTTGATGCTCTCTATCTCATTAGGGACGTTATCGATATTGCCGACCAAGCCAAGGCCGACAACGACGCTGCCTATAAGGATCTGACTGCTGAGTTCTTAGAGCTGGTGTCCAATCCTGAGAACTTATATGGTGGTTGGGATGGTCTCGATCAAGAGGCCCTCGCACTGCTGCCTCAGACCTATCAGGATGCTTACCACGCTGTCAACGAGGTAGTGAAGGCTTACCACGACGAACTGCAGAAGTCTAACCAGGAGGGCATGGTGGCCAAGAACCTCGCCAACGAGGATAGCGAACTGAACGCTACCAAGGCTGCTGCCGAGGAAGCCATTCAGAAGTTCCAGACGGTGGTTGACAACCTCACCGACCTCAACGCTCTCATTGATCAGGCTGAATCTGACTTGCAGGAAGCTTATGATGAGCTCGTGCGCATCACCTTAGACTATGAGTTCATGGAGGAAGGCATCTACACCGAAGAACTCATCAACGACATCGTGAAGAAGATTGACGATGCCTTTAAGGAGAAAGTTGCCATTGACAACGAAGTCAACAAGGCTGAGGACTGGACCGACCTGCTGAACGAGGAAGGCGAAGTTGACGCTTGGAAGGAGCGCCTCCAGAATCTGCTTGACGACATTAATAACGGTATCGATCAGGACATCATCAAGGCTGAGGAAACTTATATCTATTACCACAAGCTTGGCGATGCCAACATGGATGGCGTTGTCTCTACCACCGACTATGTGGAGATTATGAACTACGTGCTGATGAAGACCGAGTACGGCGAGAAGTATGGCACTATGCCTGCTGATGCCAGCGAGGATCAGAAGGTTCGTGAGAAGTTCTCACAGCTCAACGTTTCTGCGGAGGACGGTGACAAGAAGATCAACGTTACTGACGCTGTGGCTCTGATCAACCTGCTCAGCTATGGTGACATCCACGGTGCTGCCGGTGCTCGTGCATTTGACATCAGCGCACAGGTGAACACCAAGGAGAGCATGACCAACGGCGTGCGCCGCATCGCTCTGCTGCTGAACAACAGCCAGGCTATGGTGGCCGGACAGTTTGACGTCCGTCTGCCCGAGGGCATGAAGCTCGTGGGTGC
The DNA here is from genome assembly GCA_016285055.1 of Prevotella sp. GTDB lineage: Bacteria > Bacteroidota > Bacteroidia > Bacteroidales > Bacteroidaceae > Prevotella. The sequence continues at coordinate 16,652 of JAEEPZ010000028.1, read as the reverse complement.
ACAGCTCGCCAGCCGTGCCAACGGTCACAACCTTGACAGCAACATCCTCAGCGACGGCAGCGTCCGCTTTGCTATCGCTTCGACGGATAACACCGCTTTCGAGGGCAATGAGGGTGCCGTGGTCTACATCGACGTGGAAGGTGCAGGAGAGGTGCAGTTCGAGAACATCGAATTCGTTACCGACAATGCATTCGGCATGGAACTCGAATTGGGCGCTCAGGCTACCGCTATCAACGGCATCAATGCTGACGAGAACAACGAGCAGGTCTACAGCCTCTCTGGACGCATGATGAACACCTTGAAGAAGGGTATCAACATCATCCGTCGTGCCGATGGCAAGACCGAGAAGGTGATTAAGAAGTAGATCACAAAAAAAACACAATTCAACCATGAAATACAGTAATGTTCTAAAAAAGCTGTCTTTGGCTTTGATGCTTGGCATGTTCAGCATCGCTTCGGCTTTCGCCGATAATAAACTGACGGTCTCCAACATTGAAATCGTGGAGAACGAACAGGCTGTGGTCTCCGTGCTGATGGAGAACGACGCCGACATTACCTCGATGCAGGTCAGAATCAACCTGCCTGAGGGTCTGACGCTGGTCCCCATCGACAAGGATGAATATGGTGACGATATCTATTTCAAGCTGAATCAGTCGCGTACTTATGATCCCAACGACCCCGACGCTCAGAGCAAGCAGCGTCACGAGATTGGCTTCGGTGCTCTCTATCAAGAGGACGGTGCCGACAAGTCGCTTGTGATTATTACCCACGCGAAGAACAGCCCCTTTGTGGGACAAGATGGTGAAATCTTCAGCTTCAAGGTGCAGGCTGGCGCAACGCTGGCTGACGAGAGTGAGATAACCCTTTCGGATGCTCACTTCTCAACCACCAGTGCTGTGGACATCGTCCCCGCTTTGGAGAACGGCACCGTGACGAAGCTGTCGGAGCCTGTTGGTATCGGCATCTTCACTGCTGACGACTTCTGCCTCCGCCCGGGTAACCAGTGGGAGATGATTCTCAGCCTCGAGAACAACTATGACCTGAAGGCCGTGCAGTTCGACCTGCACCTCCCGCAGGGTCTCAGCATCGTTCCCGGCAAGGAGGGTGCTACCACCAACGCTGAGGGTCGTATGACCAACTCTCGCCTGAACCCCGATGCCAACGAGATTGCTCCGGGCACCTGGCGTATTACCTACAGCAATCCTCAAAGCAGCAACAGGATTAAGCTGGTGGCTGGTGAAGGCCCGGTGATCGGTATCATCTTTACCGCCGACAATAACCTGCTCGATCCTTCACAGATTGTCCTTGACAACGCTGTGCTCACTCGCCCGAACCTGAAGGAGATTGAGCCCGAGCCTCTCGTTATCACCGTGTGCAACCCCGCTGTGGCCGAGAAGGCTGCTGAGGAGCTGGCTATTGCTCAGGCTTACCTTGACGAGGCTGCTGCACTGGCAGTGCCTGAGGATGTGAAGAACTACGACGAGGAAAACGTTGCTAAGTTGGTTGCAGAGGCTGAGGAGGCTATCGCTGCCGCCAATGAGGAGGTTGCTAAGCTGAAGGGACTCGTTGATGGCTTTGTGGAGGACGGCACTGTGCTGACCGACGCCAGCCAGGAGGTTCTTACTGCTGAGAAAGCTTTGGTTGATGCCGCTATCGATGCTGCTGAGGCTTCCATCGAAGCTGCCGTTGAGGCCTTCAATGAGGCTGAGGCTGCCGCCAAGGCTGAGGTAGAGGGTGACATCGCTGCCCTGCAGGACCGCATCGACAATGCTATTCCCGAGGAAGTGGCTGGTGACAACGGCGTGAAGACTGCTAAGCTCCTCGCCGACCAGGCTCTGAAGGATCTGAAGGACGCTCTGGAGAATGCTAAGATCATCAGAGACAATGAGGAAATCGCTGCTGCTAAGGAGTTTGCTGAGCAGGCCGTGGCTAACCTCGAAGAGGTGGCCGCCGCTGCAAAGGATCTCTATGACTTCAACCTCTATAAGGGTGAGAAGAAAGACGAGGCCGCTGCTCTGGCTAAGGAAGACGACAGCGATGCTTCGAAGAAGCTGATTGACGAAGCCAAGAAAGACATCGACAATCTTGGCTATGACAATGCCAAGAGTCTTGATGAGAACAAGGAGGCTGTTGACGCCATCGTGGCTCAGCTGGCTGAGGATCTCGAAGCACAGCGTGCTATCGACGCTCAGACCGTGGGTATCGTCTCACTGAAGGCTGTCATTGAGAACAATGCCGTTGTCTATGACTTGAATGGCAAGCGCGTCCTCAATTCACAGGTGAAGAAGGGCTTGTACATCATCAACGGTAAGAAGATGATGGTGAAGTAAGCTCGTTGCTTCTTCAACTTTACGATAAGAGCGGAGACCCAGGTCTCCGCTCTTTTTTGGTTGGTTGATATAAACAAATCGCCGAAACATCTTGCGGATGTCTCGGCGGATATTTGCTTTGTATGGGCAGAGTGTCAGAACAGGTCTGAGTGTGTGCCTGTTCGCAGGAACAGGAGTGTCAGCTCCGTGTCGTTCTGATTCCAAGTCATCAGCCAGTCGGGCTCGATGTGGCACTCCCAGATGCCTTGCTGATTGCCCGACAGTTTGTGCGGGCGGTACTGTGCTGGTAGGGAACCAGTAGCCTCAAGCAGATGGATAGCTTCAACAATAAGCTGCATATTATAACCTCGTTTCTTACAGCGTATCATCTCTTTGTCGAAGCGTTTTGTTGTCTTGACGTTGTATTTCATACGTTGATGCCTAATTTCCTGAACAGATCATCAGCAGATTCGTAACGGGTGACGTTTTTCCCTTTCAGGGCATCCTCGATGACCTTCATCGTCTCGTCGTTGAGGTATTCGCCCGTTTCTGGGTCATAGAGACGGGGCTTGGTCTTTTGTTTCTTCACTGTAGTCACGCCCTTCAGCATGCTGATGGCCTTCTTGATGTCTTTCAGCATCGACAGGTCGCTGATGGTTACCAACAGCTGGGCTGCGGCGGGAGCTTGTGTTGTCGTTGTTGCCATAGTCGTATCGTTGTTTGCTATTTCCGTGCAAAGATACAACATATTCTCCAATCCTCCAAGGCTTTTGGAGGAAAAAATACTGTTCCTGCTATTAGCGGTTCGCTTAGGACTTGCACCCATTAGACAACGCTTATGCCGAGCGTAAAAGCAACTCGCCGAAACATCTTGCGGATGTCTCGGCGGATGCTTTTGGCTCTTCCGCTTTTTCGGTTGGTAGGTGTGCACGAATACGTGCACCACCCAACCAGTGGGCGCTCAAAACTCGACCAACTGAAAAAACGGAAGAACCACATCTTTTCCTGCAACTTTTTTGTAAAAAATTTGGTGGGTAACAGAATAATACGTATCTTTGCTGCAAATACTTGTGTGATGGCTCATTTCTTTCATCGTGTCTTTCATCTGTACTATGACGGCTTCCGTAATATGACGCTGGGACGGACGCTGTGGTTGGTCATTGCCATCAAACTGTTTATCATCTTTGTCGTCCTGAAAATCTTCTTCTTCCCCAATTTCCTCAGCACACACGCCGAAAAAGGCTCTGAAGCCGACTTCGTGGCTACTGAACTGACGGAGAGAGGCCTATCATCTGATCATCAATAACTAAACACTTTTTGATATGCTACAACACCTATTTCTAAACATTGATGCCGGTACGATTGACTGGTCGCGTGCGCAGTTTGCGCTGACGGCCATCTACCACTGGCTCTTCGTCCCGCTGACGCTGGGCTTGGCGCTCATCATGGGCATCTGTGAGACTATTTATTACAAGAAGCAGAAACGTGCCGATGCTGAGGCATCCGCTTTCTGGCAGTCTGCGTCAAAGTTCTGGCAACGCCTCTTCGGCATTAACTTCGCCATGGGTGTGGCCACTGGCATCATCCTTGAGTTTGAGTTCGGCACCAACTGGAGCAACTACTCATGGCTTGTTGGCGACATCTTCGGCGCGCCGCTGGCCATCGAGGGCATCGTGGCGTTCTTCATGGAGAGCACCTTTGTGGCTGTGATGTTCTTCGGCTGGAAGAAGGTGAGCGCCGGCTTCCATCTCGCTTCCACGTGGCTCACCGGCCTCGGCGCCACACTGTCGGCCTGGTGGATACTGGTGGCCAATGCCTGGATGCAGCATCCCGCGGGCTGTCAGTTCAATCCCGACACGATGCGCAACGAGATGACATCGTTCTGGGACGTCGCCCTCTCGCCCTTTGCCGTCGACAAGTTCCTGCACACCGTTATCTCTGCCTGGATTATCGGCGCCGTCTTTGTGGTGGCTGTGTCGTGCTGGTATCTGCTGAAGAAGCGCCACACGCGTCTGGCCCTGCAGAGCATCAAGATTGGCAGCGTCGTAGGTCTGGTGGCCGCTTTGGGTGCCGCCTTTACGGGGCATATCTCCGGTCAGGACGTGGCGAAGAACCAGCCGATGAAGCTGGCCGCCATGGAGGCTCTCTACAACGGCGGCAACGCGCAGGGTCTGACGATGGTGGCGCTGGTCAACCCCTTGCAGCAGCCCGACTATGCCAATGGCGGGGAGCCGGCGCTGAAGATAGCTATGCCCTATGCCCTCTCGCTGATGGCCACGAATACGATGGACGGCTATGTGCCCGGCATCAACGATCTCCTGAACGGCTATACCAAGCCCGACGGCACGCGTGAGCCATCGGCCGACGAGAAGATTGCCCGTGGCAAGCTGGCTATCACCGCTCTGCAGGCCTACCGTGAGGCCCGCGCCGCCAAGGACGACCCCGAGGCGGTGCGCCAGTTGCAGGTGTTCCGTGACAACGAGGCATACTTCGGCTATGGCTATGTGCGCGACAAGAGCCAGCTGGTGCCGCCTGTGGGCCTCAACTTCTGGGCGTTCCGCACGATGGTGGGCGTGGGTTGCCTGCTCATTCTGTTCTTTGGCCTTGTATTAGTGCTGGGTTACCATATCCCGTTCTTGTCCATCTTCTCCCGCCGTCTGTTAGCCGCCCTCGGGCTGCTTGACGAGACCCAGGCCGACGTGCCCGCCTCGGGCTCTCAGCCGCGTTGGCTCTGCTGGGCCGCCATCATCATGGTGCCGCTGGCTTACATCGCCTCTGAGAGCGGCTGGCTGGTGGCTGAGATGGGCCGTCAGCCGTGGACCATCCAGGACATGCTGCCCACGTGGGCTGCCGTCAGCGACCTGCAGTCGGGTTCGGTGATGATTACCTTCTGTCTCTTCCTCCTTCTCTTCACCACCATGCTGGCCGTGGAGATCAGTATCATGCTCAAGCAGATTAAGAAAGGACCGGAGGAGTAGAATGAAGAATTAAGAGTTGTCGGCTTCGCCGATGAAAAATCATAAAAAAGAATTTTCCGCAGCGATTCTGCTGAACATAACTCTAAACCCTCACCTTTCAACTCTTGTCTCTCAACTCTCAACTTTTATCTCTCAACTCTCAACTTTTATCTCTCACTCTTATCTCTCAACTCTTAACTCTCAACTCTTAACTCTCAACTCTTAACTCAAAAATATGACATACGAATTTCTGCAACATTACTGGTGGTTCATCGTGTCCCTGTTAGGAGCGCTCCTCGTCTTCCTGATGTTTGTGCAGGGCGCCAACTCGATGGTTCGCTCCTTGGGCTGGACACCTGAGGGCCGCCGCCTCGTCGTCAACTCCACAGGCCGCAAGTGGGAGTTCACGTTCACTACGCTGGTCACCTTTGGCGGTGCTTTCTTTGCCTCCTTCCCACTGTTCTACAGCACATCGTTTGGCGGTGCCTACTGGCTGTGGATGATTATCCTGTTCACGTTTGTTGTGCAGGCAGTGAGCTATGAGTTCCAGAACAAGCTGGGCAACTTCCTGGGACCAAACACGTTCCAGTGGTGCTTGGTGCTGAACGGCATTCTTGGCCCGTTGCTCCTTGGCGGTGCCGTTGCCACATTCTTCGAGGGCTCCAACTTCGTGGTTGAGAAAGCCAGCCTCACCTCGTCGTTGCTGGTGGAGGGCGGTGGCCAGGCCATCAGCCACTGGGGCAACGCCTCTCACGGCCTCGACGCCCTGCTCAACCCCTGGGTGCTGGTGTTGGGCCTGGCCGTGATGTTCCTCGCGCGCACGCTCGGCACACTCTATATTATTAATAATGTGAACGACGAGGACATCCGCTCGCGTGCTTCCGTGCGCCTGTTAGGCTCTGCCGTGCCCTTCGTGGTGCTCTTTGTGGCCTATCTCGTGCACCTGCTGGTGAAGGACGGCTACGGCTGGAATATCGAGACTGGCGAGATTGTGATGGTGCCTCACAAATACCTAAACAACCTCATCGAGATGTGGCCACTGCTCATCATGCTCCTTGTGGGTGTGGGTCTGGTGCTGTCGGGCATTGCCATGGAGGTGTGGCGCAAGTCCGGCTCACACAGCAAGTGCCAGGGCATCTGGCCTGCCGGCACTGGCACTGTGCTCACCGTGTTGGTGCTGTTGCTCTGTGCCGGCTGGAACTACACGGCCTACTATCCTTCGACCTACGACCTGCAGATGTCGCTCACCATCGACAACTCGTGCAGCAGTGAGTTCACCCTGCGCACTATGTTCTACGTCTCGCTGCTCGTGCCCTTCGTCCTGGCCTATATCATCTATTGCTGGCGCAAGATTGACAGCCGCAAGATTGACCGTGAGGAGATAGCAGCCGACGGGGAGGCCTACTAAAGTAATAAGTAATAAGTAATAAGTAATAAGTAAGAAGTAAGAAGTAAGAAGAAAGCCGCCCGCTCACTTCTTACTTCTTACTTTTTACTTATTACTTAATAGAGGCTTCTTACTTAATAGAGGCTTCTTACTTAAAACGTTTTTAGCTTCACTCGTGTCCGAGGGCGAGGGCCTTGATGTTGGCATTGACCACGGCTTCACCTTTGCGTGCGAAGACGCGGGCGATGGCGGCCTCTAACTTCTCGTACTCCAGACCGAGAGCCTTCTGCGCAGCACCCAGCAGGATGACGTTGGCTGAGCGGGGCACTCCGTTGTCCTTGGCCATCTGCTCGATGTCGATGCTGACGACGTGGGGCAGCTTGGCCAGTTCTGCACGGATGAGCTCCATGTCGGGATAGTTGGGGATGTTGACGAAGGGGGCGCTGTTGGTGATGACCCATCCTTCGGGCTTGAGGTAGGGTATGTATCGCAGGGCCTCCATGGGCTCCATCGATATGATGACGTCGGCGCCGCCCTTGGGTATGAGGTCGCTGTAGATGGGCTCGCTCGATATGCGCAGGTTGCTCTGCACGTCGCCGCCGCGCTGGCTCATGCCGTGCACCTCGGCCTGCTTGATATAGAGGTTCTCGTTCATGGCGGCTTCGCCGATGATGGTGGCTATCGAGAGGATGCCTTGCCCTCCCACACCGCAAAGTATAATGTCAGTCTTCATAATCTTATGTTGTTGATACCGCGAAGCGGCCTTACAAAAAACAAATAAAAACAATAAAAACAAATAAAAACCACAGCACTTCTATTAGAAGTAACTGATGGTACGGGTGTCAGGATTGAAATAGTATTTCTCACATTCATCCATGATGGGGGCGAAATTGTAAAGAATTCCTATTCTTATTCTTGCTGTCCGCATATAGTTCCAGAGCTGTAGGCGTTCATGTACTCCAATTTTCTCTATGGCTTTACACTCGAGGAATATTTTATCCTTACATAAGAAATCAACAAAGAGCTTGTGGGGTAGTTGTATGCCTCTGAAAGAGGGCCTGAAGTAATATTCCTTCACATATTTAATACCTGCTTGATCAAAAGCAATCTTCAAAGAGTCTTGATAGATGTATTCTGCCAATTCTGGACCCTGTTCTTGGTGCACAGCTTGACAGCAGCCAATCACATCATAAACAAAATGCTTCAGCTTTAATGTCAACTCCTTTTCCAACTCTGTCGTCTCAAACATACAGGCCTAAGAGATTTGTTTTTATTTGTTTTATTTGTTTTTATTTGTTTTATTTAAGGCGCGTTAGCGTATTATTGTTTTTGTTGTGCTTTCTTTTGTTTCAGATGTCGTTGTAGGGTTTGCATACATTCGCGGCGGGGGATGATGACGGAGGTGCCGTGGTAGTTGATTTCGTCGCGTATGGCCTGGGTAATCTCGGGCATGTTCTTCGGCAGGGGAACGACGACGCGCAGATGCTCATCGCTGAGGCCGAGGCCGCGGCAGATGGCCTCAAACTTGTTGGTGCCGGCCGAGTCCTGACCGCCCGTCATGCCGGTGGTGAGGTTGTCGCTGATGATGACGGTGATGTCGGCGTTCTCATTGATAGCGTCGAGCAGGCCCGTCATGCCTGAGTGTGTGAAGGTGGAGTCGCCTATGACAGCCACTGCCGGCCACTGCCCTGCGTCGGCGGCACCCTTTGCCATGGTGATGCTGGCACCCATGTCCACGCAGCTGTGGATGGCGCGGAAGGGCGGCAGGAAACCTAAGGTGTAGCAGCCGATGTCGCCGAAGACACGCGGATTGTCATACTCCTTCAGCACCTCGTTGAGGGCGGCATAGACGTCGCGGTGGCCGCAGCCCTGACAGAGTGCTGGGGGACGGGAGACAACGATAGAGGGAACAGCAGGGGCTGATGTGACGGATGCGTCTTTCGAGGAGAGGGCGCTGAGGCCTGCCTTCACTGCGTCGGGCGTAAGCTCACCCGTGCGGGGCAGCGTGCCGTCGAGCTTGCCGTGAATGGTGTCGGAGTCAGCCACGCCACGCACCATGTCCTCGATGAAGGGCTGGCCCTCCTCCACGATGAGCACCTGTCCGCACTCCTCCATCATGCGGCGCACCAGTTTCTTCGGCAGCGGGTACTGCGCGATTTTCAGGATGGGGTAGGGGGCGCCGCCGGGGTAGTTTTCCATGACATAGTTGAAGCCGATGCCGCTGGCGATGATACCCATCGTCTTGTCGTGCCCTTCTATATAGATGTTATAGACTGACTGTGCGGCGTCCTCTTCCAGCTCTGTCTGCTGTGCCGTCACCTTGTCGTTGCGCTTGCGGGCATTGGCGGGCAGCAGCACCCAGTTGGCGGCCTGCGCGTTGTAGTTGAGGTCGTTCTGTTGACGTGGTGCCTCAACACACTCTACGACGGCGCGGCTGTGGGCCATGCGTGTGGTGACGCGCATCAGCACAGGCAGGCAGACACGCTCGGAGTAGTCGAAGGCTGTGGCCATCATGTCGTAGGCCTCCTGCTGGTTCGAGGGCTCAAAGATGGGCACCATGGCAAACTTGCCGTAGAATCGCGAGTCCTGCTCGTCCTGTGAGGAGTGCATCGAAGGGTCGTCGGCCACGAGTACGACGACGCCGCCGTTGACGCCCGTCATGCCGCTGTTGACAAAGGGGTCGGCGCAAACGTTCATACCCACGTGCTTCATGCACACCAGGGCTCGCTTGCCCATGAACGACATGCCGAGGGCGGCCTCCATGGCCGTTTTCTCGTTGGTGCTCCAGCGGCTGTGCACGCCGCGCTCCTTTGCCAGGGGCGACAGCTGGATGTACTCAGTGATCTCCGTCGAGGGAGTTCCCGGATAGGCGTAGACGCCGCTCAGGCCCGCATCAAGTGCGCCCTGGGCTATGGCTTCGTCGCCAAGAAGTAGTTTTCTCATATCTGTATTTTTGAAAGTGATAAAAATGTTGCTGTTGCTGTTGAGTATCTTTTTGTCGCGCAAAATTAAGGTTTTTTCCTAAATCAGCCAAAGGAAACGGGGTAAATATGCCCGAAAAGTGTAGATTTTCCCCTAAAAGTTTGTTGGTTTCGTATATTTACCGTAATTTTGCAGTCAAGTGAGGAGACGACACATGGTGGCGTCTCTGATTAAGCGTAATAATAACTGTAGTTATATAGAAGCATGTTCAAAAGAATACCACAGAATGACACACAGTCACGGGTGTTGCTCAGCGACGAGCAGCTTGACGAGGTTGTGGGTGGCGCACAGGCCTTGCGTCGGCCTTCGTGGCTTCGTCATGCATAACGTTTTCTGTCATCACAACACTCTCTATGACTGAGTTATACAATCAGGAATCCGTCCATGCACTTCACAGCCGTGATGACGGTCAGGAGCTGGCTCGAGTGTCGCACCCCTCCCTCATCATTGTGCTCACCGCTATGTTGGTGCTCTGTGCTGTGGCCGCCTATTGGTGCGCTTTCGGCACCATCAGCTATAAGGTGACGGCCCAGGGCGTGGTCTTCCCCTTCAACCAGGCCCAGGGCGTGTTGGCCACTATCGACGGTACCGTCGAGAATATCCTGACCAGCCATGGTGCCACAGTGAAGGCCGGCGACGCCTTGCTCGAGGTGCGCACGCCAGAGGGCATCACCACCATCAATGCTCCCGTGGACGGTACGGTGCTCACCTATCGTTCCGAAGAGGAATCATTCAGCGTGAATGACAACATTGCGTGGCTGATGCCGCCTGTTACTGACGAGACGAAGCGCCAGATGCTGGTCTATGTAGGCTTTGACGACTTGCGCACGTTGAGCAAAGGGCAGCAGGTACAGGTGACACCTGCCGACCTGCAGCGCGAGGACTGTGGCTACGCCTACGGCCAGATACTCAGTATCGACCCCTATCCGACGACACGCGAGGAGGTGGCCAGCCGCCTGAAGCTGACCCCCCTGGCCTCGTTCATCGGCGACGGTGCCGTCTATGAAGTGAAGGTGCAGCTCGATGCCGGACAGACCCCTGACGAGCCCCTGCGCTGGAGCCGCTCGAAGAGTGCCCACCTGCAGATGGGCACCGGCACGCTGTGCAACGTTCAGGTCATCGCCGAGAAGAAACGCGTGTGGGAGGTGCTTGTTGGCAAGGTCTCCGACACGATTGATGACATAGCCGGAGACTGAAATGGGAGTGAGTCGTGTGCCAATGGTGATGCAGATGGAGGCTCTGGAGTGCGGAGCCGCCGCATTGGCTATGGTGATGGCTTACTATGGCAAGTGGCTGCCGTTGGAGCAGGTGCGCGAGACATGCGGCGTCAGCCGCGACGGCTCGTCGGCATACAGTCTGCTGAAGGCGGCCCGCGCCTATGGCATGGAAGCCAATGGCTATCGTGTCAGCCTCGATGCCTTGGAGGGCATGCAGCCCGCCATCCTGCACTGGAATTTCAACCACTTCGTCGTTTTCCGGGGTTTCAAAGGCAGCCGTGCCTACATTAATGACCCCGCCCTTGGCCCGATGGACCTGACGATGGACGACTTCAGCCGGTCCTTCACCGGCGTGGCGTTGGAGATGAAGCCCACCGACACCTTCCAGCCTGAAGGTGCCCCTGTCAGCATCCTTTCCTACGTCAGGAAATACCTCAATGGTGCACGCGAAGCCTTCTGGCTCACCTTCGTCTTCTCATTGCTGGCGGCCTTTGTCGCCATCAGCGTGCCCATGTTCACCAACATCTTTTTCGACGAGATTCTCTCTGGCCGCAACCGCGACTGGGGCGCCACGTTTGTCACCGCTATGGTTGCCGTGGCCCTGTTTGCCTTCGTGCTGGAGTTTCTGAAGGACAAATACTCGCTGCGCATTGCCGGTTCCCTGGCCTTGAAAGGCAACGTGGGCTTTTTGCAGCACCTGTTGCGCCTGCCCATGTCGTTCTATGCCATGCGCTACGTGGGCGACCTGCAGCAGCGGCAGCACCTGAACGAGCGCATCACCAAGTCGCTGGTCGACGTGTTGGCGCCGCAGCTCATCAACATCGCCCTCCTGGTGCTCTACCTCGTCCTGATGGTGAGCTACAGCTTCACCCTGTCGTTGGTGGGCGTGCTGGCGGCGCTGCTCAACCTCGCCCTCATCCAGTGGTTCGCCTTGAAGCGTGTCAACCTCATCCGCACGACGGAACAGAGTGAGGGACGTTATTTCTCAGCTACCGTGTCGTGTATCGACAACATGGAGAGCATCAAGGCGGCAGGTGCTGAGACAGGTTTCTTTGCCTACTGGAGCGGCTTGTGGGCGCAGAAGTTCAACCGTGCCAACGATGCCGACGACCAAGAGATACGCATGGGCGTGGTGCCCATCCTCGTCACCGGCCTCGTCGACACTGCCGTACTCATCCTCGGTGCCGTCTACATTCTGAAGGGCGAACTCACCATTGGTATGCTCATGGCCTTCCAGGGGTTCATGGCCTCGTTCATCACGCCGGTCAGCGAAGTGGTGGGCGCCAGCCAGCGCATCATCGAGATGCGGAGCCAGATGGAGCGTGTGGATGATGTGATGCGATACGGCTCCACGCCCAGCCCCTCACTTGGGGGGGAGGGTAGTGTCTCCGCTCACGGTGGAAATGATGCAGCAGGACTCTCCACTTCCCTCTCCCCGCGAGGAACCGGTGGCGAGACACCCTCCGGCAAGCTGGGCGGCGACGTGGAGCTGCGTCATGTCACCTTCGGCTACACACGGATGCAGGCACCGCTTATCGAGGACTTCTCGCTGCACATCGAGCCGGGGCGGTCGGTGGCCATCGTGGGCAGCAGCGGTTGCGGCAAGAGCACGCTGACAAAGCTCATCACCGGCCTCTATAAGCCGTGGAGCGGTGAGGTGCTCTTTGACGGGCGCAACATCGAGAGCATCAGCAGTGAGGAGTTCACTAACAGCGTGGCAGCCATCGACCAGAACATCGTGCTCTTCGACGACACCGTAGCGCAAAACATCCGTATGTGGGACCACAGCATCGAGGACTTCACGCTGATGATGGCCTGCAACGACGCCCAGATACGCACCGACATCGTGAGCCGTCCCGAGGGCTTCGCCACACGTCTGGTGAAGGGCGGCCAGAACTTCAGTGGCGGTCAGCGCCAGCGCATGGAGATAGCCACCGCCCTGGCCAAGGAGCCTGTCGTCCTGGTCATGGACGAGGCCACCAGCGCCCTTGACCCGAAGACGGAGGACGAGGTGATGCAAGCCGTACGGATGATGGGTCCGACGCTGATAGTCGTGGCCCACCGCCTGAGCACTATCCGCGACTGCGACGAAATCATTGTCATGGATCAGGGGCACATCGTGCAGCGCGGCACCCACGACGAGCTCATGGCCCAGCCCGGCCTGTACCGGGACCTAATGAACAGCGAATAAGCCGCGATGTCGTGATGTCGTGATAACGTGATAACGTGATAACGAACGGCGTGATAACGTAATAACGTTATAACGTGATAACGAAAAAACGCGATAACGAAAAAACGCGATAACGAAAAAACGCGATAACGAAAAAAACGAGATAACCCTTGGCCATTTACTTAGACCAGATAGAGAAGCGGCGGCGATTAGAGGACGCTGAACTGAGCCAGACCCTGGCAGCAGGTCAGCGGCGCATGGGCTTCAAGGGACGCTATAAGCCGCAGCCGCACAGCGATGCTTCAGCGCTGCGCCAGGTGCTCGATGCGCTGGGCGTTACCGACTATGAGCTGGAGGAGAACGATATGCTGTCGCCCGAGGAACAGCTGACAGGCATTCTGCGGCCACGCGGCATCATGATGCGTAAGATACAGCTGACAGGCAAGTGGTGGCGCGAGAGCGTCGGGCCCCTGCTGGGTCACACGCCCGACGGCCATCTGCTGACTTTCCTGCCCACATACTGGAATCTGGGCTACCACTATACAGACTTGGACGGTCAAGTGAAAAAAGTTAACCATCGCAACCTTGCCGCCACTTTCTACTCTCAGTCCTCATCTCTCAACTCTCAACCCTCATCTCTCAACTCTCAACCCTCATCTCTCAACTCTCAACCCTCATCTCTCAACTCTCAGTCCTCCAATGCTTCTGAGGCCATCGCCTTCACCCTGCCATTGCCTCTGCGACGCCTGCGCATCCGTGACCTGTTGCATTTCTGCTGGCGCGTGGTGCCCCGTCCCAACTATGTCATGGTGCTGCTCACGGCTCTCGTCGTCGTGCTGCTGGGCATGTTCACCCCCATGGCCAATAAGCTCATCTTCGACAGCGTCATTCCTACGGGCGATGCCGCCGACCTCATGCCCATCTGCGGCCTTCTCGTCGGCGCCACCCTGTCCACGATGCTGCTGACGCTGACGCGTAACGTCTATATCGACCGCGTACAGGACATCATGGAACTGCATGTGCAGAACGCCGTCATGGCCCGCACGTTCCTCCTTTCGCCTAAGTTCTTTGCCCATCACCCCAGCGGCGAGCTCAGCGACCGTCTGAACAACGTCACCATCCTCTGCAAGATCATCAACGAGAACATTATCGGTGCGCTGCTCACCGCAGTGCTCTCCATTGTCTTCCTCATCCAGCTGTGGATCTACGGTCAGTCGCTGTTGCTGCCCGCCCTCTTCATCCTTTTGCTGCAGGGCACCGTCATGTGGCTGCTCTATCGGCGCAAGGCCACCATCCGCACCGAGTACACCCGCAAGGCCAGTGAGCTGAGCGGCATGGAATACAACATGCTGGCCGGCATCCAGAAGCTGAAGCTGACAGGCAGCGAGCGCCGTGCCTTCACCCGCTGGCTCGACCGCTACACCGACGCCTCGCGCCTCATCTACAACCCCGGCACGCGCAGCCATCTCTATCCCGCCCTGCTGCAGCTGCTCACCATCGGCGGCATGGCTGTCATCTATGCTTTTGCTCTCTACGACGAGGTGGCCACCAGCGACTTCATCGCTTTCAGCAGCGCCTTCGGCATGATGGGTGCCGCACTGGCAGAGCTGAGCGGCATCACCGACGACATGGCGATGGTTCATCCGCTGTTGGAGAGCACGCGCCCCATCCTTGAGGCAGAACCGGAGACCGAGGCCCGTGCCGCACAGGTCGATGCCCTCTTCGGCAGCATCGAGGTGAGCGACCTCACCTTCCGATATGATAAAGACGCGCCGCCCGTCATCGACGACCTCTCCCTGACCATTGCCCCCGGCGAGTATGTGGCCATCGTGGGCAAGTCGGGCTGCGGCAAGAGCACGCTGCTGCGCCTGCTTCTCGGCTTTGAGACGCCGCAGCAAGGCTCCATCTACTACGACAACCACGACCTCTCGTTGGTCGACAAAACCAGCCTGCGCCGCCATATCGGCACTTGCCTGCAGAGTGGCAGCCTGTTCACCGGCAGTCTGATGCACAACATCACCGTTACGGCGCCGTGGGCCACCGAGGAGCAGGTGTGGGAGGCACTGCATCTCGCCGCTATTGACGACGATGTGCGCCGTATGCCCATGCAGCTGAACACCATCGTCAGCGAGGGTGGCGGTGGCTTCAGCGGCGGTCAGAAGCAACGTCTGCTCATCGCCCGTGCCCTCATCGCCCAGCCCAGCATCCTCTTCATGGACGAGGCCACCTCGGCCCTCGACAATATCAGCCAGCGGCAGGTCACCGACAGTCTGGCACAGCTGGGATGCACACGCATCGTCGTGGCCCATCGTCTCAGCACCATACGCCAGTGCGACCGCATCATCGTGCTCGACCAAGGACGTATCGCTGAGCAGGGCACTTTCGATGAGTTGATGGCCGCGCAAGGCATCTTCTATCAAATCAGTCAACGGCAATTATAAATGTATCTATTCAACTAACGCAAGTTTTGGAGTAAAAGAAGCAAACATGTATTATTTAAAGCAAAACACCAGTCGAGCTAACTTATTTTATTCACTTTTTAAACAACAAAAACAACATGAAAAAGTTTTTTTATTTCGTAGTGGCTGCAGCCGTATGCGTGCTGGCCGCTTGTGGTGGAAAGAGTCAGCAGAGCGCTGAGGAAGAGAAGGCCTCTCAGGAACTGGCCCAGAACGGCACCGTCTTTGAGGGCGCCAAGTACACCATCACCTATCCCAAGGAGTGGAAGGAATCGTACAAGAACGAAAACACCATCAACGCCGAAGCTGGCGACCACTACACGAAGCTGGATGCCACGTTCAGCGACTATCCCTGCAAGCCCGCCGACTTTGAGCAGTATTACAAGAACTTCACCGGCATGTCGATGCACGCCAGCTTCAAGTTCGACCAGCCTGTCATCGACGGCAATATCATGACCTTCAAGGGTGTGAAGGAAGACGGCTTTACCATGACCAACTTTGTTGTGTTCCTCGACAACCAAGCCGGTGTGGCAGGCAGCTTCCAGTATCCTGCTGAGAAAGCCGGTGAGGTGGAGCCGCTCATCAAGCCCATCCTCCTGTCGGTTAAGAAAAAGTAATTCAACTTTCGAAAGTTTCGAAAGTTTTGGAGTTAAGGGAGTTAAGGAAGTTAAAGGAGTTAAAGACAATAGTTTTGCTATGGATTTCAACCCAGAGACAAAGGTTTTTCATGGCGAGTCATTTGTCTTTAACTCCCTTAACTCCTTTAACTCCTTTAACTCCTTTAACTCCTTTAACTCCTGAAAGTTCTTCGCAAGCGAAACTTCAGTCTTTTGTCCGAAGCGGTCGGATTTTTTCCGTGCAGTGCGGATGGAATAAGACATAGTTACGTCGCTATTCATGTGAGTTGATACCGCGAAGCGGTCTGAGAAAAAACCAATAAAAACCAATAAACACAAGAAAAACAATTTGGTAAAAGGTTATCGCCTTGACCGCTGCAGGGACCACGTGAGGCGGGCAAGGAACGGCGAAAAGTCCCGAAGGGACGACAGATTACAGGCAGGGGCAACGCCCCTGCTAATGGTTGACACCACAATGAGTCCCGAAGGGACGACGGAACCGATGCGCAGGGTCTGTCGTCCCTTCGGGACTTTTGTGTGGTGGGGGCCATGAT
>JAEEPZ010000146.1 GCA_016285055.1 Prevotella sp. | reverse complement strand
GTCGGCAAAGACGAAAAGCTCGTCTGCATGATTGCGCTTGGCTATGGAGAGACACAGGGTGTCCCTCACAAGATCAAGAGTGTGGAGGATGTCAGCAATGCCAGTGACATTACGCCTTCGTGGTTCAGAAAAGGAGTTGAAGCAGCCCTGCTTGCTCCAACAGCCGTGAACCAGCAGAAGTTCTCGTTCGAGTATGTCGGCATGAGCAACAACCGCCATCAGGTACGAGCCATCAAAGGATTCTCCATGATTGGATATACCCAGATGGATTTGGGTATTGCCAAATGTCATTTTGAGATTGGTGCCGGAAAAGAAAACTTTGAATGGATATGAATAAGTCGCATTTTATATTGGTATTTGCGTCATGTATCCTGCTTCTGTGTTCATGTAGTACAAAGGTGGCCAAGCAAACTGTCACGGCAGAGATGGCCATGGAGGGTGTCAGCAATTATTGCCATAGAGAGTATGACTGGAGCGTAGCAGAAGATAACCCTTCTATCATGGGCGTGATGATGGAAGAAGAGACTGACTCCATGTATCAGGTAGTGTTCCGAAGCTACACAGGTGCCTTGGTGAATTTCTATGTCAACAAGGTGAACGGAGAGACACGCCTGGAAGAATATGTCCCGGCGCTTGATGTCAAAAGTGAAGTAGGAACGATCAATTTGTTTGACTATTTGGAGCAGAAATAATAATCAATATGTATATATTATGGATAAGGATTTTCTCATAAAAGCCAGTACACGATGGCATGCGTATTTTCCTGGAGTGGATATGCCCGTGGGAATCTTCTATGCGGACGAACCAGGTGACGCCTTTGAGGTGAATGCCCCGGCAGAGAACCGTCGGGGTTATACCTGCATGTTTTCCCAGATGAGCCGAATGTGGCATGGAGAGCCGATAGCCTTCTCCGCTGAGACCATAGGTTGCTGGGGAGGATTGGCTACGCTCTTCGGCGGACCTTATCAAGAGGATGTCACGGTCAACCTCCTGGTCAATATCGAGCATTTCTGTAAAGGGCGTGAGGAGGTACTGAAGCAACATGCGCTCGATGCCGAAGCCAAGCCAACGGGCAGATATTTCATTGTGAAACCTTTCGAGAAACTTACGGAACAGGATGAGCCACTGGCTTATGTCGCTTTCGTGAATGCGGATATGCTGGCGGCACTGCAGGCCTTGGCCTGTTTCGACGACGCACGGGCGGATGCGGTTATCGCGCCTTTCACCAGTGGGTGCATGCAGACGTTTGGTTATTCCATGAGGGAGGCTCGACAGAATCATCCCCGTTGCATCATCTCCTCGCTCGACCCTGCTATGCGGGCCTGCATCCGCAAGGATTTGCTCTCGTTCTCCATGCCCGCAAGGAAGTTTGAGCAGATGGTGGAGAACATGCCCGACACTTTCCTCGGAACGTATATATGGAACGATGGTATGAAGAAAAGATTAACAGCAAAATAAATTATGTACGAAAAAGGAAAATACAGACATACCTATACATCAACGGCATCTGACATCACACCTTATACAGGTTTACTCCAAATGCCATGCTGGTGGTCTATTGCGTGAAGGATGTTGCGTGGCTCAGTGGTACGCACGGACTGCCCGAACTGCTGGGCATCGCCGCCACCATCCTCATTCACCTCTGGCGGCGAAACATGCTCTGGTCAATAGCCGGAGGCACGCTGTTCTACATTATTATTATACGACTCATATAACAAACAAAGACAATGAAGAAAGTAAAGATTACCGTACTCAAGACGATGCTCAACGAGGACTTGGCAAAGGAGTATGGCATCTGTGGACTGAAAGCCTGCCCGATGATGCAGGTGGGCGATGTGTTCTACGCCGACTACGCAAAACCCGACGGTTTCTGCGACGAGGCATGGAAAGCCATCTACCAATATGTGTTTGCACTGGCTCACGGTGCCAACAAGGAACTCTTCTATTACGGCGACTGGATCAAGGAACCCGGTGTAGCCATCGTCAGCTGTAACGACGGCTTGCGTCCTGTCATCATGAAACTGGAGGCGACCGACGAAGAGGCGAAGATAGAATACACACCTATTGAAAGATGAAATGCAAATACTGCCGCTGAATATCAATCAAATTGACGAGGCCATTGCAATGGTGAGACCATTGTGGCGGGTTGAGGGTGCATCGGATGCCTTCAACGATGCTTACGTGGGATATATCGTGCGTCACAACTGCTATGACAATGAGTTTGCCTTGCAAGCGACAGAAGAGAATGGCCACCTGCTCGGCATCATCACGGCTGCGCGGAAGGGTGAGCACAATAAAGCCAAGACATGGTTGGAGGAACGCATCGGTGCTTTGACAGAAGCAGAGCAAGCCGACCTCCGCACCCTGCAACACTATCTTGAAGAAGGCGACCGCAGGACACTCTCGCTGATGGGCGACGAGGACGTGAAGCTCTCGTTCTTTGCCAGTGCAAGGTCTGGCTGTGGCAGAATGCTTTTGGAAGAAGATATGAGACGTTTCCGTAAGCATCACTTTCAGAACATGTACCTCTGGACGGACATCACCTGCTCGCACAACTACTATCCCCGTCACGGTTTTCAGCTTGTAGATACCTATAAGGCAGAGGAATTCTCTACCGACGAAGCAGACTATCTGACGTATATTTATCGGAAAAACATATAAGCAGAGGGCAGGAAGATTCAATTCCTGCCCTCTGTTCCAAATAGGGATTGCCTGAATGTGGCAGTTATGCCGCCTTACGCTCCATCCGCTTTGCGTACCAAAGGCTGAAGCAAACGAAGAGGATGCCTACGAGAATCAGGGTGAAGCTCTGCCCAAAGGGTCCGATGAGACCGGCACGCGAGGCAAAGATGACGGCGAAGAGCACAACATGGTAGAGGATGCCACCCACGATAGACCAACCGAGCAAACCCCAGCTCCATTTCAGTTTTGAGATACATACGTATGCTGTCCAAAGGAATACGGGAAGGAAGATGACAAGAGCGGTCAGCATGCCTGAGTTATAGCCCACAGCAAATGCAGGAACCACGTGGCTGAACACATTGATGAAGGCAAACGAGGCCATCGCCATGGCGCAGTAGGGGTGCTTGCGCGTGAGCACAGCCATCAGCGGGCCGCAGAACCAAATCATCGGCAGGTTGACGCTCAGGAAGAACGACTCCGGCATGTGGACGTTCAGCACGTCAACCATCATCTTCGGGAAGGGCAGCGTGGTGCCCGTGATGTCGATGCCATACTCCTCGATGTTGTGTACCATGTACTGCACCGAACCGAGCCATGCCAGCCAGGCAGGATCCAGCCAGCGGCTCACCTTCAGATTCATGCGCAGCCAGTCGGTGCAGAACATCAGCACCAGAATGACTACCGCCATACCCAGCCCTATCCAGGGCCATACATTCATAAACAGACCGAAATTGTTGTCAAACATAATCGTATTCGTTTTAAATTGTTATTAATGTTTTCTGGGTGCAAAGTTACGGCAAAAACTCCATGAAGGCGTTATCCTTTGATAATGAATAATGTTCTTTTGGTGCAAAAATGCCCTAAATATGATGGTATTTGCAACTTTTTCGTTATCTTTGCACCACGAAATGAGATTATAAGACTATTTTTACGTATGGCAGACTATCCAAGCAGAGCACCCCTCTCAAGTCTCAGAGAATTGTCCGAGCACGGTTCGGGCATTCAGGGGTTAAGTCCACTCACCACGCACGACTTTGCCGTCATGAATGGTGTTGATACGGCGCAAGTCATAGAATCTATGATAAAGCCAGGCCTACCTTACCGTATCGATGACTATCGGTTTATCATCTTTCTGCAGGGCGAGGTGGAAATGACCGTCAACCTTCTAAAAAAACACTTCCAGGCACCCTGCATCGTCTATGCCGCTACAGGCAGCATTATGCAGTTCGACAAGATTCTCGCCACGCCACAGATATCGGGCGTGATGGTATCGGTTGACTATCTGCGCATGGGCATGGGCGGACAACTGCCAGCCGCCATGAATGGCAGTCAGCGCGATTTCTCCGTCACCCCATCGGAAGAAGAACACAGGTTGCTCCTTCAGATGGTTGACACGCTCCAGCAGCTGTGCAAACAGACGGAAAGCGGAAGCCAGGCCAAGAATACGATGATAGCTACCGTAGTCAACTACATCTGTGGCCTCTATGACCACTATTCGAAGGCTCCCATTCTAGCGAAAAGCCGTGCCCAGCAAGTCTTCGATGGTTTTATCCATCTGGTCAATGAGCATGCCTCCCATCAGCATACACTCCGGTTCTATGCCGACCGGCTCTTCATCACCGAGCGCTATCTGAGCAAGCTCATCCTTCAGGCCAGCAACACACCGGCCAAGGAGTGGATAGACCGCGCCATTGTCACCTCGGCAAAGGTCGCCTTGAAGTATAGCGACATCAGTATAGCTAATCTCTCGGACGAACTCTCATTCCCCAATGTTTCCTTTTTCTGCAAATTCTTTAAGCGCATGACAGGTATGACCCCAACTGCTTTTAGAGAGTCGTAGATAATCGACACGAATTGGGAGATTGGTATTTTGTTTATAAACGAATAAATTGCTTTTTTAATTCGACGATAATGACACTACAGTTTATACTCTATCTGACAACATTCTGGCTCGTCATCCTGCACTATCTCGACAGTGCCAAGGAACAGGAATGGACGGACAAGGTCTTCCTCGGCAGCTATCCCTTCTGGCTGACGACAGCCGCAGTTTTGATGGCCGTTCCACTTATTGGAATGCCTTTCGTCTATGAGCAGACGATGACGGGGCATGTTATGGCACTGCTGACTGGTATCGGCGGTCTTGGTGCCGGTGGCTACCACATCCCCATGCACTATCTGAAGAAATCTGAGGTCTGCAGGAACAATCTCTCATACGTTCTGATGCTGTTGCTGACATTGGCAAGCATGGCACTAATCATTGATACGCTCATAATCATGTGATAACGATGAAGCATCTGACGAACATACATGACATTGAGCAGACTTTGGCAGAACATCGTTTGTGCCTTTTCTACATCAAGGCTCCAGACTGTGGAGTCTGTAAAGTCATGCTCGATAAGGTAGATAGTCTGGCCGCTCGGTTCCCGCAGCTCTGTACCTTTTATACCGATGTCACAGAAGAACCGCTCATAGCAGGAAAGTTTTTAGTCTATTCTGGGCCAACCGTTCTGTTGATGCTGGACGGTAAAGAGGTCTATCGAAGTTCAGGCTTCATCGATTTAGAAGAGTTGAGTCATAAATTAAACCAATACACAGAAATATATGGAGTTCAAGAATAAAGTAGCAGTAGTCACGGGTGGTGCACAAGGCATCGGACGTTGCATTGCTGAGGAGTTCCAGAAGGCTGGGGCTACCGTTTGTGTGATAGACAAACAAGAGGGTGAATACTTTGTGGGCGACCTTGCCGATAAAGAGACGCTGGAGCGATTTGCCAAGGATGTAATTGAAAAATATGGTCATGTGGATTATCTCATCAACAATGCTCTGCCATTGATGAAGGGCATCGACGAGTGCAGCTACGAGGAGTTCCTGTATGCCCTGAGTGTGGGTGTGACGGCTCCGTTCTATCTCTCAAAACTCTTTATGCCATACTTTGCCGAGGGTGCAGCCATAGTGAACATCTCTTCCTCTCGTGACCGCATGAGCCAGCCACAGACGGAGAGTTATACGGCAGCAAAGGGAAGCATTGCGGCTTTGACCCATGCCTTGGCGGTCAGTCTTGCAGGAAAAGTTCGTGTCAACAGTATTTCGCCCGGTTGGATAGATACCGCCTACACCATCTACGAAGGTTCTGATGCCGTTCAGCAACCAGCAGGACGAGTGGGCAATCCGTTAGACATAGCCAATATGGTGCTCTATCTCTGTTCTGACAAGGCGGGTTTCATCACAGGCGAGAACATCTGCATCGACGGCGGCATGACCCGTCAGATGATCTATCATGGCGATAATGGTTGGACTCTAAAACAAACAGACAATGAATAAAAGAGAGTATGCACAGGCCAACAAGGATTGGCTGGAGGCGAAAGCCAAGGAGGAAGGCGTGAAGGCTCTTCCGAAGGGAATATACTATAAGGTATTGGCAGAGGGTAATGGCCAGAGTGCCAAGCCCAGTGTAAGAAGCATCGTGACGGCTCACTATACGGGTAAGACCATTAATGGCAAGACATTCGACAGTAGCCGTGGCGGTGTGCCGCTGGCTTGCCGACTCTGCGACCTCATCGAAGGCTGGATCATCGCCATGCAGCAGATGCACATCGGCGACAAATGGGAGATATATATCCCGGCCGAAATGGGCTATGGCAAGTTCTCTTAGCCAGGCATCCCCGGTGGCTCGACCCTGATATTTGAAATAGAACTGTTGGGCATAGCATGACTAAAGACAACATATTGATTCGCAAGGCAGAGCGACAAGACGTGCCGCTGTTGCTGGATTTCATACGAGGAATAGCCCAGTATGAAAAGATGGAAAATGAGGTAGTGGCTTCAGCAGAGGTGCTTGAACGGGAAATGTTCGACGAGCACAGAGCGGAAGCCGTGTTTGCCGTAGCGGATGGCCGAGAGGTTGGCTTTGCCCTCTACTTTTACAATTTTTCGACGTTCATCGGACACTCTGGGTTGTATCTCGAAGATTTGTTTGTTTGGCCGGAAGAGCGAGGTAAGGGCTACGGAAAGGCTTTGTTGTTGCATCTGGTCAAGATAGCGAGGGAGCACAACTGCGGTCGTATGGAATGGACTTGCCTCGACTGGAACCAGCCCAGCATCGACTTCTATCTCTCGCTTGGAGCCGTGCCCATGAATGAATGGACGATTTATCGACTGGACGCTACTGCATTGGAGCGATTAAGTAAATAAAAAACGGGATGAACATAGAGGACTATCGTGAGTATTGCCTTTCGTTGGGTGATGACGTGGAAGAAAAACTGCCCTTCACGGCTTTCAAGTATGCCAGTGGTGTGCTTGTCTTCTATGTGCATGGTCACATGTTTTCTTTCTTCGACTGTGACAACTTCAGTGTCATCACATTGAAGTGTCAGCCAGAACGCATTGATGAACTGAAAGCACAGTATAGTTGCATCGTGAAGCCCTTCAATCTTTCACCAAAGTATTGGATTGGTATTGATGCCCATACCGCTCCTGATAATCTTCTGCGTGAACTGACTCGTAACTCGTATGAGATAGTAAAATCAAAGTATAAGAAACATGGGTGAGATGTGGAACCTGTGGCACGGATGCCACAAGAAGAGCGAGGGCTGTCAGCATTGCTATGTGTATCGGCGCGATGCGGAGTTTGAGAAGGACTCCAATGTCGTGACGAAGACTGCCTCATTCAATCTGCCCATTCGTCGTGACCGTCAAGGTAACTGGAAAGTGCCATCGGGTACGTTGGTGTGGACATGCTTCACCTCAGACTTCTTCATAGAGGAAGCCGATGAATGGCGAGAAGACGCATGGCTGATGATCAAGCGTCGAAGCGACCTGCATTTCTACATGGTTACTAAGCGACCTGAAAGGATTCTCCAGTGTCTGCCAGAAGACTGGAATGAAGGCTATGAAAACGTCACTATCTGCTGTACGATGGAGAACCAGCGACGAGCAGATGAGCGTTTGCCAATCTTCAAAGAATTACCCATCCGTCACAAGGCCATCATCTGCGAACCACTTTTAGAAACTATTGACTTCCATGATGAGCTTGGCTTCTGGTGCGAGCAGGTGACGGTAGGGGGCGAGTCAGGACGGGATGCCCGAGTGTGTGATTATGATTGGGTGCTCAATATAAGGAAACAATGCGTCAAAGCCGGTATTCCTTTCCACTTCAAGCAGACTGGCGCACATTTCCGCAAGGATGGCAGATTGTACAACATACCAAGAAACCAGCAGATGACACAAGCCCATCGTGCAGGAATAGACATCAAACAATGAATACGAAGCAGATAACAGCAGCCAATGCTGATGAAAAGATAAGACAGTTGTATGAAACGGCATTCCCTGAAGACGAACAAATCCCTTGGAAGGACCTGATGCGCCTGGTCGGGGAAATGCCGTTGGATTTCACTGCATACTATGATGGCGAAAACTTCATAGGTTTCACCATCGTCTATCCACGTAAGTCTATCAACTGGTTCTGGTACTTTGCCGTGTGCGAAAAGTTACGGGGCAAAGGCTATGGTCAGAAGATACTGACTCAGATGATAGAACACTATAAGGGGCAATCTTTTGTCCTGGACATGGAAAGCACGACACAGGTCAGTGAGAACATTGACCAACGCAAACGCCGTCAAAACTTCTATCTTCGCAACGGCTTTAGGGACACAAACGTCTATCGCACCTACAACGACATCACTATGACAATAATGATGAGGGGTGAAGGTACGTTCACCATGAAAGATTGGGATGACATCATCCACGAACTGCAACAGTTCTGGTGGCCTGATGACATCAAAGAAGAATAGCGTATCTCCTTCTGACGCTACCTATCACGTCTAAAGTCATTCCGACTATCACCTCTCCACCATGCTTCAAGCACAATGAAGATGACGCGGAAGACAATGACAATGATAATAATGCTTCCAATATCACTCATAAATCTTACTTTTTGATTTCAATATACATTCACTATAGGGATGTTCTGAGCCATTGCCTTACGGATGGTGTAGAATGTTCCTCCCTTCTCACGGCCATCATAGTAACCTATGAGCAGTGAAGAGTTGTTCACCATGAACTCATCCCTGTCCAGGAAACACCTTGGATAATAACTCTCACTGAGCACAATCACCTCATCGGCCGCCTCCAGTAGTCTGTCATATCGCTTTCGGTCATAGAAACCGAAACGACTGGCTTGACTCTTGAAGGGAATAGCAGCTGTAAATGTGATGTCTGGATAGTCCTGTTTCAATGACACAACCACCTCAGCCGCCATCATGTCAAAACCGATGGCAAAGCCGGATATGAAGTTTCGGATGCCATTCCCATAAGCATCAAGAACAGCTCTTGTCAACCGTTTCTTGACACAATCTCTCTTTGAGGCATCGACGTAACGATGCCCCGTGAAGGCGGCTGTTGCCGCCCGGCATAATTTTCTCTGTTCCATATAATCATCAATAAGTTGGTACATATCTATATGATGTCTTTCCAAGGAAAATACCATTAGTAACATGTGCTCCGGCACTCTCCAACTGCGCTGCATAGGCACAAAAGGACGTTCCTGTTGTCACCACATCATCCCATACACACACTATCTTGTTCCTAAAGAAACTTGCATCTACCTCTATGGTGTTGTTCTCTTCAAGTCGCTTGGCACGAACCTCTTTCTTCATCTTTGTGCCATGAACTGCAGACCGCTCTCCATTGACCTTGACATGGGAAAAGCCATCGATGGCACCCGACAACTGACAAACAAGTGCAGAGAAAGCCTTGTTGCGTGTCTCGTTGCGCTCTTGGCTGCTTGCAGGGACACATGAGAAGACTACGTTC
>JAEEPZ010000145.1 GCA_016285055.1 Prevotella sp. | reverse complement strand
GTAATGTCAGTAATGTTCTTCGCTGCCACTTCTTTGCAGCCCACTCTTCGCTGAAACTTCTTCGCCCACACTCTTCGCTGACAGGATATTACTGATATTACAGACCCCACCCCTACCCCCTCCCCTTGAAGGGAGGGGATGGCTGCGCATGAATAGGTCAACTGCTATATCATTGCCAATGTTTTTATTTGTTTTTCTTGTTTTTATTGGTTTTTTTAAAGTCCGCTTAGCGGAACATAACTGACCTAATTAGCGCCGTAACTATGTCATAATTCCATCCGTACAGGTCGAAAAAATTCTACATCATTCGATATATCCTTCTTGGTCATAGCCATGATGATATTTGTTGATGAGGTCTATTAGCCGCTGTATTTCGCTGTTCTCACAACAAAGGTGATGAAACTTGTCATATTGCTCGTCGTAACGCGCTGCTGAGCCTTTTGCTAATCGCAGTTCAACGTCTGACGGAATGAGATAAGACGATCTGTTGCCAAGATACCGATAGAACTCCGTCAGAAACACATGGATGCCTGCTAAGTCGAAATCACCAAAATGAACATAGCGATTGGTTATCGTCATTAGCCAGGAGCGGAGGTCCGTAGACTGTGGATAGCGGGAAACGAACAAGAACTGGTGGACGCCCAATTCTGCCTCAAACAGTTTTCGCTGCTGGCGAATCTTCCGGAAGTTTTCCATATTCTCGATTCCTACCACCATCACATCGTGGGGAATGGAGAACGACTGCCAATCCGAAATAAACAAAAAGCTCCCTTCCTGAGGGCTTACTGTCATTTCGCGGCCATTCAGCAGGCAGGCCATCGGTTCGTATGTGTTGATGGGGAACCCCGGGCACGAGCGGACCGTCACCAGCTTGGAGTTGCCCGTTGCTATTGCCAATGAAGCACGGGAATCAGTGGCATTGACTTCCAGCATGCGGTAGCTCTCGTCCTTGTCGATGAGGCATCTCTTCAAAGCCTCCGTGTCACGAGCCCGGTATGATTTTCTTGAGCCACGGGTCACTACGGTTAGCAATCCTTCAGCCATCAGCTCGTCAATCAGCCGGCCGCTCAGTCTTGAGCCAGCAACTTGCTCGCCAGCTAACAGTGCTTGTACAGATGCGCTTAGTGTCATAAATAAAGATTATGTTGTTCGCTTGAGCAGTTTCTCCACCCTCGTCTTCACGCCGTGCTTGCTGAGCAGATAGGTGTAGCGGTAGTCGTAGGGGTTGTACGACGTGGGTGAGCTGTTGATGAGATAGATGTTGCGCGAGTTAGCAAACTGCAGGATGCCCTTGATGTTGTTGGGGTGCAGCCGGCCTATCTCGTCCATCATGCAATGTACGATGAAATCGCCGCTTTTTTTCGCCGCTTTCTTCTTGAAGACGTTGATGAGCATGATGTTCACCATGGCCTTCACCAGGATGTCGGTGCCGTCGGAGCCCACATTGTTGATGCGCTCCACCCAGTTGGTGTCGTTGTCGTTCTCCTTCACACGGAACTGCAATCGGAAAGCGTCGCCAAGAGAGACGGTCGGTCTGGCTTGTTCATCGTGCAACTGATGGGCGAGGCTCTTCAGATAGTCCACCACCTTATGGTTCACCTCGTCGCGGTTGTCGCTGGAGAAAAGGTTCAGCTCGCCTATGGAGAGGGCATTTTCTGCGGTGTAGTCGTGTATGGACATGAGCAGCTGCATCAGTCTGTCGGACGACTCGTTGGCCCGCAGCTCAATGCTCTTGATGACGCCGGCGAAGTTCTTCTCCACGAAGTCGCGGTTGATGTCGAGTATCACGCCGTCCACGTCAGAGCGGCGCTTCATCAGGGCACCAATCTCTGTGGAGATGCGCCCCAGGATGTCCTTGTAATGCTCGCTGGTGCGCTGTCGGAACTCCTCTATCTTGTTGTTGTCCATGAAGTCCTGCAGGTCCGCGGCTATCTGTAGATAGTCGCTGTCAGTCACGGGCATTGTGTTGAAGTGGAAAGCATTCTGCGGCTTGAAGTTGCGGTTGAAGTTGACGACGATGTCTTTCAGCTTGTCCATCGTCTCACGTTTCTGATTCACCGTGCCTCGCAGCTGGCTCAGCAGCTGCTGGCAGTCCTGCGATGTCTCTATGGTCGTGTCGTCGGAGAGGAACGTGTCGGGCACCAGATGCTCGTTCTCCACCACCTGATGATACTGGTTCAGGCCCTCGCGGCGGTGCGTCAGTTCCTGCAGCACCTGCTTTTGCCGCATCTCCTGCTCCTGCCGCTTCTTCTCCATGCGTGCCCGCTTGTCCTCATAGCGCTGGCGCATCATCTGCAGCTGCTGCTCAATGTCCTTGATGCTCTTTTTAATCTCAGGTTCCTTGGCAAAGAGGTTTTGCTCTTTTTCGCGGAAACTGATGACCGCAGGACGTTCTGCCTCAATCTGACTCAGCAACCGGCGCAGCTCCTCCAACGCCTTGCGATATTGCTCCAGCAGATTCACATCGACACCCTTTCCTGCCAATTCTGCTTTCTGCTGTGCATCGAGCTCAGCCTTCTGGGCGTCGAACTCCCGATAGCGTGCTGTGGCCTCCGAAGCCTGTGATTCCTTGAATGCCCGCAATTCCTCATCGAGCGTTTTCGATGCTTTGTTGAAGGCCTTGTCCAAGTCGTTGAGCTCTTTCTTGTTCTTGGCTTCCTGCTTCTCGCGGGCCTCCTTTTCTGCCTGCACTCGTAGCAGAGCGTCGTTGAAGGCACGCTCACGTACCTTCTTTTCCTGTGCTGTGAGTTCCTGCTCTTCCATCTCCAGGCGGTGCTGCTCGTTCTGCAGGTTCTGCCGCTTTACAGGCACCTGCTCTTCCTCCACCTTCAGCAGCGTTGACTGCTGGCGAAGCGGATTGAGCCTCTCAGCATATTTCTTTCCAAGTTTTGCGATGTTCTCCTGCAGGACGACGGGCAATGCGCTGAGCTCTCTGTTCAGCTGCTGCAGCTGTTCTTCCAACGATTTCTTCTCTGCCCTGTAGTCATCGGGTGTGCGATGCACCACATCGATATGATCCAGGTTGAGCTTCACCCCGAACATGCTGTCAGCTGACGCTGCGCTCAATGCCGGTTCCAATCCCTGGGCATAGAGAATCCGCTCCTCGTCCACCACCTTGCCGATGGTGTCCTCCCATCCCTCCGCATGGTCTGTCAGCCACTGATACAGCGAGCCGTCGAGGTGCGACAGCAGCTGTTCAATCTTTGCTATCTGCTCCTTGCCATGTGCACGCTGAGTTTCCAGGCGTTCCTGCTCCCGCCCGGAGGCCTGTTTCAGCTCAGCCTCCTTCATTTCATACTCTGCCGTTAGCTGGGCTATCTGGCTCTTCACCGCTGTCTGCCGTGCTGCGTTCTCTTTTGCCGCCAGTTCCAACTGCTGGAGGCGCGCGACCACCTGCTTGATTTCATCGGCCTTGGGATGCCACAGCCTCAGTTCCTTCAACGACTGGTCGGCCCTGCTTTGCTCTTTCTGCAACAGTTCCAGCCGGTCGTCTGACTCGTGGCGCCAGTTGTTGAAGGATTCCATCAGCTGGTTCCTGCCCTTCGTGCGCTCCTCCTCCATGACTTTCCGCTTTGCCTGCAGCGATTCCTGTTTCCGATAGAAAGCCTCTTTCTGCACATTCTCGAAAGCCTGACGGGCATTCTCCAATTTCCCTTTGGCTATGTTGTACTTCTCTTCTATCGACGCATGAGTCTTCAAGAGTCCGTCCAGCAGCGTCTGCTTGTCTTCAGCCTCCTGCCTGATGGTCTTCTCGCGGGCAGCCAGCGCCAGTTTCTCGCCGATGTTCATGGCCTCAAAGACTTTCCTGGCCTGTGCTATCTCCTTCAGCTTGCTCTTCTTCCCGCCCAGTTCCTGGTTGAGGCCGTCTCTCTCCTTGTCGTATTCAGCCGTCAGCTCTTTCTCGCGGTGGCGTTCCTTCTCTATGTCAGCCTTCACCTCTGCGGCTTCTGTTTCTAAGAGCGGTATCTTCTGCTCGCTCTCTGCCACCGCATGGTTCAGCATACGCCACACGTCAAGCAGCTGCTGGTCGAGTGCCACGATTCTGCGTCCCTGCTCGGCTATCTTCAGTGCCTGTTGGCGCACCGGATAGCTGCCGTCGCGCGTCTGTCGGAACCAGCAGTCTATCTCGTCATACTCCCGCTCGAAGTCGGTCACCAGCCGGCGATAGGTCTGCAGGTCGATGGGCAGGTCTTCGTCCGCCATCGACTGTATGATGGTGTTTTTCACAAAGTCGGCATCCAGCTTGGTGTTCAGGAAGACGTTCTGAATGCTTCGCGGAATGTTCTGATAGTGCGCACTCTGCACGATGGCATAGCGGGTGTATTTGGCATCGCGTGTGTTGCCGAAGATGATGTCCTTGAACATCACGCCGGAGTCGATTCTTGCCGATACTGACACGTTCTTGTCTATCCTTTCGCGGATTCTCACCCAGTCGCTCAGCACCTGCTTGTCCTCGCCTATGAGCCACTCGCGCTGATAGGGTGCATCAATGAATCGCCAGGAAGCGCGTCCCTGGTAGCGGCTCACCAAAATGGTATAAGCCCCATTGTCGCGCATCACCTCATAGAGGATGTACGAGTTGGACTGACGGAAATAGAACTCGTCGAACGACTTCTGCCCCTGCTGAATGCCCAGACGGTGCTTGTCGGCATTGTAGAAGAACAGCAGCGCCCTGAGCACCGTGCTTTTGCCCACGCCCTGCGTACCCGTGAAATGCACGTTGCCGTCTACCGAAATCTCGGCATACGGGATATTGGCGCTGTTGATAAATATGATTTTATTCAGGTACTTCATCTTCGTTGGCTATTTGAATCATATTGACCAGGTCCTCGGCATAGTGGAAGGCCGACGTTATCTTGTAGGTCTCATCCTGCTCGCTGATGCACTCGGCAAAGCCCATCGTCTGCATCTCCTGCAGCAGCTTGTTGACGATTTCGAGGTTCGACCCCACGCCGTATTTCTTATACAGTTGGCCAGCCTTCTCCTTCAGTTCGATGTCGAGGCTGATCTGCTCTGTCAGATGGCTCTTGCGGAACTGGTAGCCGGCGGTGAACGACTGGTTGTAGGTCTTCAGGAAGTCCAGGTAGTCGAGCCACTTGGAAAAGCTTTCCAGCTTCTGCTCGATGGCCTGCCGTCCCTCTCCTATTCGCGAGAAATAGAAATAGCCGTTGCCCGACTCCAACTGCAAGCCTATCTCCTTGAAGAAGCCGGTATAGTCGTCCTGGTTCTCCTCAATGTCCTCATACAAATGACGGATAGACGGGTTTGTGCTGTCCACCGAGAGAAACTCTCCCCGGCTCAGCCGCTCGTATATTCTTTGGGTGTTATTTCGCATAGATGATAGGATATTCAATGTCTTGGTAGGTAGCGTATCGTCCGGTCATCCGGCATTCATCGGGGTGCAGGATGACCAGCTGGCAGAAGAGTGCCGCATGGTCTTCGATGCTTCGCTTGGCCTTATAGTCGTAGCGCAGTATGAAGTCGAACAGGCTGTAGCTCGATGCCGTGAAGGCATTCCACACCTCTGCCGGGTCCACCTCCTTCAGCCTTTGTACGTGCTCCAGCAGGTCTTCGTCGGTCAGCGGCTCTGCCTCGGTCCTGGCCGTTTTGCGCAGCCCGCTGCGCTCGGCTATTCGCCGCAGTATCTTCACCGCCTGGTCGTTGTCCCTCAGCATGTCTAAGGAGAGACGGATGCGACTGTACCAGCGCGATTCCATCCACAGAGGATTGCGCTCCTCCAGCACCTGCACCACGTTGGTCTCGGTCTTGATGAGCAGCTGGTCTTGCAGATATTTCAGTTTGCGTATCTTCTTGTAGAGCAGGTTCTGCTGTTCTATCTGGTTGATGTAGACGATGATCTGGCGGTCAATCTCCATCAGCGCATGATAGGCCTCCACAAAGTCGTGCTTCACGTCGCTGCACGTCTTGGCCATGTGCGGGTCGTTGGCCATCAGGAAGAAGGCGTGCTCGGTGTCCATCAGTTTCTCGCACTCACGTATCATCGAGCGGATGCTGTGGCTCTTCTCGTCCAGGTTCTGCAGCTTCTTTTTCTTGATGACGTAGTTCGGTTCCTGCTTATAGGCATGGTCCATGTTGCGCTTCAGGTCCACCACGTTTTTCAGCGTACGGAATCCCGTCTTCTTCAGCAACTGGCGCACGCTGTCCTGATAGCCTGCCTTACGGTTGGCGTTAGACTCCTGCAGGTAGTAGCCGATGTATTCCTTCAGCGTGTTGATGCACTCCTGCACACTCAGCACGCTGATTTCCTCGTTCACGTTCAGCACCTCCTCGAAGAAGTTCAGATAGTCACTCTCTATCTCCACGGTGTTGCCCGTCTCTACTAATACTCCGTAGTCTAAGAGCTTCCTGAGCCGAGCCTCGTTGCCGCCTACCAGTTCCAAAGCCAGCCCTATCGGAAACTTCATCAGCTTCCGTTTCTCAAACATCTCGCTCAGCAATCCTTGCTCACGCGAGAGTGTCTTAGTGAGCTCTTCTATCGTTCTGAAATGTGAAAGTATCTCCATTGGCAATTTGACGGCAAATGTACTAAAAAGAATTGTTATAGATGCAGAAGTCTTCAAGAATCTGAAACAAAAGAGCTAAAATTTGATGAAGTAACCGTATAAAGAGGGGGGGCAAGGCGGTAAAGCCAGCAGTTGATATAGCGATGTGACGATGGCATAGGGAAAGTCACTAACAAAAAATAACACTTTGTTATTGGCTGTTCCCTGTTTTTTGATTACTTTTGCGACCGCAAATCAATGAACCCAATAATAGGCACACAGCAATTGGCAAGCACAGAAAGAACCATACAAAACGATTAACAACATGAAAGTTATTAGCACAAAGAAAGCACCTGCCGCTATCGGCCCCTATAGCCAGGCCATTCAAGTCGGTCATCTCGTCTACACCTCTGGGCAGATTCCCATCGACCCGGCAACCGGAGCATTTGTTGAGGGAGGAATCAAGGAACAAACACGTCAGTCGCTGACCAACGTGAAGGCTGTCTTGGAAGAGGCAGGACTGAGTATGAGCCATGTTGTGAAAACAACAGTGTTCATGGCCGACATGAACGACTTTGCCGACATGAACAGCGTCTATGCCGAGTTCTTTACAGAGCCATATCCCGCCCGTTCGGCTGTTGCGGTCAAAACATTGCCGAAAGGAGCATTAGTAGAAATCGAAGTCGTTGCTGAGGTGGAATAGTCTTACGTGCTGTGAGCACAAAACATGATGTGTAAGCAACTATGGAAAAGCAATTGAAACGACTGCCCACGGGCATTCAGACCTTCGAGAAGATAAGGGAAGGCAACTACCTGTATGTTGACAAGACGGCACTGGTCTACCAACTGACCCACAACCACAGCTATGTGTTCATGAGCCGGCCACGCCGCTTTGGCAAGAGCGTGCTCTGCAGCACATTGAAAAGTTACTTCGAGGGCCGCCGCGATCTCTTTGCCGGACTGGCCATGGAGCAGTTGGAGACGGAGTGGAGGCACCACCCTGTGCTGCTTATCAGCTTAGCCAGCATCAAGGGCGGCACACCGCAGGACTTCTATGAGAGGATAGACTTGCAGCTGCGGGACTATGAAAAGCTGTATGGACTGGAAAAGCCCAATGACGCCCCGGGCGCCCGGCTGGAGAACCTCATCAAGCAAACTCCCGTGCTGACGGGCGAGAAGGCCGTGGTCATCATCGACGAGTACGATGCACCGCTGCTGACGGTGCTGCACGAACCTGAGCGGCTCGTGGAGATGCGTCAGACGGTGCGCTCGTTCCTCAGCTGCCTGAAGGACTGCGACCCCTATCTGCGCTTCACCTTCATCACGGGTATCTCGAAGTTCTCGCAGGTGAGCATCTTCAGCGAGCTGAACAACCTGGACAAGATAACGATGATGCCGCAGTACTCCGCCCTCTGCGGCATCACGCAGGAGGAGCTGCAGACGCAGATGCTGCCCTGGGTGGAGCACCTGGCCCAGGATCTCGGCCTGAGCGTGAAAGAGACTTTGCAGCGGCTGAAGCGCAACTACGACGGCTATCACTTCGCCGAAGACCTGAAGGATATCTACAATCCCTACAGCCTGCTGCAGGCATTCATGTGGAGCCGAATAAAGGACTACTGGTTCGACACAGGCACACCCTCGTCGCTGCTGAACATGCTGGAGAAGTTTGGCACCCGCGTCACGGAGTTCGACGACGGCACGAAATGCGAGGAGAAGGAATTTGACGCGCCCACGGAGAAGATGGTGAACCCTATTCCCTTCTTCTATCAGAGCGGCTACCTGACCATCAAGGCCTACAACGCCGCCACTGGGCGCTACATATTGAAATACCCTAACCGGGAAGTGCGCAACGGGATGCTCTTCGCCCTTATCCCCTACTATGTGGAGAGCAACACCATCAACACCAATTCGGTAGTTGCCGATGTCTACGAGGCTGTCCTTAGTGACAATCTTGACGGGGCCCTGCAGATGCTGAAGGTCTACCTGTCCTCTGTGCCCTATGCCGAGAACGCCACCTCAGAGGGCCACTACCAGACGATGCTCTACGTCGTCTTCTCCCTGCTGGGCCGCTATGTGCAAATGGAGGTGCGCACGGCCAAGGGCCGCATCGACATGGTGTTCCAGACCGCCACCGACCTCTACGTCATGGAGCTGAAGATAGACCGCCCTGCCAGCGAGGCCCTCGCGCAGATTGACACCAAGGACTACCTGCTGCCCTACACCAACAGCGGCCTGCGCCTGCACAAGGTGGGCATCAGCTTCAGCACCACTGAGCGCACGCTGAGCGAATGGGCAATAGTGGACGTAACGCCTTAGTCCGCTAGACTCTGGTTTTGGAGTTAAAGGAGTTAATATATAGGAGTTAAAGGAGTTAAAGGAGTTAAAGGAGTTAAAGGAGTTAAGGGAGTTAAAGGAGTTAAAGACAAATGACTCTCCCGAGAAAGGCCTTGCCGCCTCTCCCCCCGCCCCTGTAAGGGGAGGGATCGGGAGAGTGGCTATCTCTTCTCCGTCATCGATTCCACAATCGGAAATAAGACCGAAGTTTCCTGCCGAGAAACCATCGGTTTCCTGCCGAGAAACCATCGGTTTCTCGGCAGGAAACTTTTAAAACCCATGTTGCCATGAAACTGCAGGATTCTCCCCACGGATTTTCTTCAGACAAAAAGTATGAAAGGATGCAAAACCTTGCGCTATCTATGTGAGTTGATACCGCGAAGCGGCCTGAGAAAAAACCAATAAAAACCAATAAAAACAAGAAAAACAATTTGAGAAAAAGGTTATCGCTTTGTCCGACACAGGGACCCCCGTGAGGCAGGTAAGGAACGGCAAAAAGCCCCGAAGGCCCCCCGTGAGGCAGGCAAGGAACGGCAAAAAGCCCCGAAGGGGCGACGGAATACAGGCAGGGGCAATGCCCCTGTAAGCAGTTGATCACCAACATATGAAGCCCCGAAGGGGCGACGGAACCAAAGCGCAGAGTCTGTCGTCCCTTCGGGACTTTTGTGTGGGGTTGCCATGATACAGGGGCGTTGCCCCTGCCTGGACGATTGGTGCTCACCATCGTCTTCCGTCGTCCCTTCGGGACTATTTGCTGCGCCTTGCCCG
>JAEEPZ010000144.1 GCA_016285055.1 Prevotella sp. | reverse complement strand
GCGTACAGGCGATGTCTATCACTTGGGAACGGGTCTCGGCGGACGCTATCCTGAAGGGCCACACATATACAAGAAAGACGATTACTACTATATGATGCTTGCCGAAGGAGGCACGGAACATGGTCACCACGTCAACATCTTGCGAAGCCGCTCGCTGTTCGGACCCTACGAACCGAATCCCGCCAACCCCATTCTCACACATTTCAGCATGAAGATGCAGAACAGCAACATACAAGGACTGGGACATGCAGACCTCATACAGGCTCCCGACTCCTCATGGTGGATGATATGTCTGGGTTATCGCACCAGCGGTTACCTCTTGCATGTGATGGGACGTGAAACAATGCTTGCCCCAGTACGTTGGGACAAGGATGCATGGCCAGTGGTCAATGACAACGGCACTATCGCCATCGACATGAAATGCAACACCTTGCCTCAAGTCCCAATGCCCCTTGACCCTGTTCGCGAAGAGTTCAATTACATGAAGCGCGATGTGCCTGCCGACAGCTACAGCAGCATCGGACTGCCCTGGGGATGGATGAGCATCGGCCGTCCCGATTATTCACGCTACTCACTCACCGAGCGAGAAGGGTGGCTGCGCCTGCGTCCCACCTCCACGCCTCTCGATGCAGCCACATCGCCCACCTTTGTGGCAAGGCGGCAGACAGAGCTGCGGTTCAGCGCCACCGCGCTCATTGACGCATCCCATCTGGCAGAAGCCTCTCAGGCAGGAATCACAGCTTATGCAGCGCCCCTGAATCATTATGATGTGATGGTGGAACGAAAGGACGGAAAACTTTTTGCCAAGTCAAACATCCGTGTGGGAGCACTCTGCCATAGCGGTCCATCAGTCGAACTGAAAGACGCTCAGGCTTACATACGCATCAGTTCCGACAAGGACTATTACTATATGCAGGTGTCGGCCGATGGCCAGTCATTCACCACACTCAGCAAGATGGACTTCCGCTACCTTTCAACCGAGGTGATAGGCGGTTTCACTGGCGTTATGATTGGCCTGTTTACCCAAGGTGGTGACGGTGACGGATATGCAGACTTTGATTGGTTTGAATATATCACACAATAATCTTTTCCTCTCAGTTTTGTCAAAAAGAATAGATTAATCTTGTTCACATCAAAGAAAATGGCTACTTTTGCACCAGCTTAACAACTACCTTATGAAAAGAATAATTGTATTGACCGCAGCCCTTATGTGCTGTATCGCCGTAACGGTCCAAGCCGCAGGCGACGAGAAGAACGGACACGCGTATTTCACCAAGGCAGAACTGCCCGACATGACAAAGATTCTACCTCCCTTCCCCGCTTTTGAGTCGGCCCGCTTCGTGGCCGACCAGTCACAGCACCTCTGGGGAAAGCTGATGCGTCAGGACGAGGCGCGCGCTGCCCAGGCTCAGCGTGACGCAGTATATAGCATGCAGACCATCATCGACGAGTTCGGCCCTCTCTTCGGACTGGACATCACCAAGGAGGACACACCGGAAATATATAGCATCCTGCAGGATGTATGCGCCTCCTGCGACAGCATCTATTCCGATGCCAAGGCAAAGTTCAACCGCCAGCGCCCCTATGCCTATTACAATGAGGGGACACTTGTTCCTGAGAAGGAGGAGAAGCACCGCTATGAAGGCTCCTACCCCTCGGGGCACACCGTGTTCGGCTGGGTGTCGGCACTGCTGCTGTCCGACATCTGCCAGTCGACCGAGTCCATGGAGAAGCTTTTGACCAGAGGCTACGAGTTCGGGCAGAGCCGCGTCATTGCCGGCTACCACTGGCAGAGCGACGTCGATGCCGGACGCATGGCCGGCGACGTGCTCTATCAGCTCATCCGCAGCCATGAGCGTTTCATCGCACAGTTGGCCAAGGCACGCACCGAGTTCAAGGAGAAAACGGGGCAAACAGTAGGTGTTAACAGTGCCATCGTCGTCAGTCACCCTGCCACCCGTGCCTATCGCCTTGACGGCACGCCTGCCACCGACGCCACCCAGGGCATCATCATCGAGGGCGGACAAAAAGTCGTGAGGAAGTAGAGGGTTATCGCGCCATGATATGGGGGGATTTTTCGTACCTTCGGATAGCGCGTAAACATTATTATTCACCTAAAATTAAAACAAAATGATGAAAGAGAAGGTATTACAGGCCATGCGCGAATTCGGTGCTCCCGTGAACGCTGGCAAGATTG
This sequence comes from Prevotella sp., assembly GCA_016285055.1. Classification (GTDB taxonomy): domain Bacteria; phylum Bacteroidota; class Bacteroidia; order Bacteroidales; family Bacteroidaceae; genus Prevotella. The sequence continues at coordinate 7,469 of JAEEPZ010000144.1, read as the reverse complement.
CGGAGATCACAGGTATTGACCGCAAGGAAGTGGACAAGGCTTTCGCTGAGCTGAAGAAAGAAGGCGCCATTGTGTCGCCCATCCGCTGCAAATGGCAGCCTGCTTGAGATTGTAACCATAGAAGAATAAATCATCATCATATGGACATCAAAGCTGTAAAATTCCGCAAAGACGGATTCTATACTCAGCCTTTCGTCATGGGTGGCGAAGGTGGCGATTTTGACCAGAACATCCGCTATCGCGGCAGTCTGCAGAATTGGCTTATTGACACGGGGTCAGAAGTTATTCTTGTGGATACAGGCCTGCCCGCAGGTACGCCAGAAGAAGTGCCCGATGAGAACTCATTCGGTTTCACTGGCAAGGACATCTGCACCTATATGGAGGCCTTCGAGGCGCTCGGTTATAAGCCGGAGCAGGTGACGAAGATCTTGCTCACTCACCGCCATGCAGACCACAGCGGAGAACTGAAAAGCTTCCCCCATGCAAAGGTCTATGTGAATCAGGAAGAAATGGATGCTGCCGAGCTGCAGGGACTCACAAACCTCGTGCCTGTCAGCTACACTGATGGAGCGTACTACAACTTCCCTGAGAGTCAGAAAATTCAAGACGGCATCTACCTCATCAAGGCCAAGGGCCATACCAAGGGCAACAGCATCATCGTTGTCGAGAACGAAGGCCTGTTCTATATGCTTCACGGCGATATCACCTATGTGGATGAGGCTCTCTACGAAGACAAGCTGTCGGTGGTCTATGACGACCTGCCAGCCGCCCGGGAAACGCAGGACCGCATACGTGAGTTCATCCGCAATCATCCAACTGTCTATTGCGGTACCCACACGCCGCAGGGTTATGAGAACCTGGAGGCCAAGCGCGTGATGGATCTCGACAACCCCGTGCCTACAATCCTTGCCGAGGTGGATTTCTCAAATCAGAAGGCCAGCGGCAAGTATGTTTGCTCCATCTGCGGCTATGTCTATGACCCTGCTGAACACGACGGTGTGGCCTTTGAGGACCTGCCGGACGACTGGCGTTGTCCACGCTGTAAGCAACCGAAGGCAAAGTTCAATAAAGCATAAAGCACATGCCCTTAGCCATCGGCTTGCTCATCCCTCTCATGGGAACCATGCTTGGCTCAGCATTCGTCTTTCTGATGAAGGACGAGATGTCGCCCCGAGTGCGAAAGACGCTATTGGGGTTTGCCTCCGGCGTGATGGTAGCGGCATCGGTATGGTCGCTGCTGATGCCTGCGATGGAGATGGCGGCTGACAGTGGCAGATGGAGCGTTGTTCCAGCTGCTGTGGGATTCCTGTTGGGTATGGGATTCCTGTTGGCACTCGACGAACTGACTCCACACCTTCATGTTGGTTCAGACACGCCCGAAGGTCCCCGTTCTCGGCTGTCGCGAACGGCGATGCTGGCATTGGCCGTCACGATTCACAACCTGCCTGAAGGGATGGCAGTAGGTGTGGTGTTCGCAGGGGCAGCGCAGGGCACAGCCGGACTGTCACTAGCATCGGCTGTGGCTGTCTCGCTGGGCATCGCCATTCAGAACATTCCCGAAGGAGCCATCATCTCTATGCCCATGCGGGCAGAGGGCAACTCGAAGTGGCGTTCGTTCCTGATAGGCAGCCTGAGTGGCGCTGTTGAGCCTGTCGGAGCCCTTGCCGTCATGTTGCTGGCCTCGCTGCTGATGCCTGTCATGCCCTACATGCTCGCCTTTGCAGCCGGAGCCATGTTCTACGTCGTTGTCGAGGAACTCATCCCAGAAGCCTCGGAAGGCAGGCACTCCAATCTAAGTACCATCGGCTTTGCTGTTGGCTTCGTGCTGATGATGGTGCTCGATGTAGTGATGGGATAGGTGAAGCAATTTGATTAACACGAAGCATGACGGACGTCAGCTGACTGAGTTCGTTGCGCCTATTTCGGTTGAAGGCTCTGACGGTACTCGCTGGGCGACTGGCCAAGATGCTTCGTGCAGTAACGGCTGAAATACGATAAAGTGGTGAAATTCATTAGTTCGGCTATCTGAGTGAGTGACAGGCGTTCATCATTCAGATAGTCTTTCAGTATGGGTATGGTGTGACGGTCTATGTACGAGGTGACACTATGGCCTGTGACACGCTTAATGGTAGCCGAGAGGTACTTTGGCGATACGTTCAGTCGCTCGGCATAATAGCTCACATCACGCTCCGTTCGGCTGATGCCTGTGGCAAGCAATGTCATCAGCTGTTTCACGATGTAGGCTGTGCGGTCGGTATGCGAGTCTGTAGATTCTCGTTGGGCATGGGCCTCGAAGATGTCGTACATCATCGTCAGGCAGAGGCTGCCCATCAGTTCGCGATAAAACTGCAAATGGCGGTCGTCCATGCGGTTGCGCAGACGATGAAAGTCATCCTGCAGATGCTCTGCCTGTTCGTCTGAGAGGTTGATGACGGGATTCTGGTTCAACGAGATGCTTCCACCGATGCTGTAGTTGTTCGACGGCAGCAGGTTCTGCAGGAACTTGTAGTCGGCAGCGAACCACTCCACCTGCAAGTCGGCATGTGCCGCAAGGTTACAGACGCGATCAGGCATCGGTATCACCACCAAATCGTTTCGGGCAATGTGATAGCAATGTTCATGAAACACGAAACTACCCTCCCCTGCCAAGCAAAGCAGGTGCATGCAGGTGTGGCTCAACTCTCGGACATTCATCCCGTAGAAGTCTGTGGAATATAGAAAATCTGCTTTCATGGCTGCGAAATTACACATTATTTTGTATATAAAAGAACGATTTTGGTAAAAAGTGAAAAATGTGAAGCGATGGTCGTTCGTGTGAAAAAGAAAGAGTTAACGTCCATATTGGAGCAAGCCGACTCCACCTGAGAATGTATCATGACAGTTACAAGCAAAGGTTCGCAGTAACTCAATTCTCCCCCTTGCAAAGGGGGAGTTAGAGGGGGATTCATCTACGCAGAGTGAATCCCCCTACCCTCTTTCCAAGGGGGGGAATAAAAAGCCCCACGGTGTTGAATTTGAATCTTTCTTTCATCTCATTCATTGTTTAAGTTCAAAGAAATAGAAGTCTGTCCAGCCAGTGTTCTCGGCATAGAGGTGCTGCTTGCCGCGATACTCGAAGCCGAGACGTTCGTAGAGTGTGTGGGCGGGTGTGTTGCCCCTCATGTATAGCAGCAATTGTGGCTACGATTGCTGCTCCAGTCCTGGTAACGCACTTCAGTTTCCGAGCCAGCCCCCCGTCGGCTATGTCGCTGATGCCGCAAACGATGTAAAGCACCCAAAACAGGATGCTTGACACATCGCTTAACAACAGAGCAACAGCCCCCACAATTCGGAGTGACGACAGGATGTTTGGCAGATGTTTCATTGGTACTCAGCAAGTGTCTTGATCTAACATCATATCGTATTGATTGTTTTCTGCAGTTCTTCTAAGAATCGGACAGCGTGCGAGCCGTCCATCTGGGCGTGATGAAACTGGAAGGAGATGGGCAAAGTCACTTTGAACCAATGCTTGCGATAACGGCCCCAGGCCAGGAAGGGATTGGTGTAGATGCCGCTGTACTGGTTGACGATGCTGTCGAGCTCAGTGCCAGTCACTGCCGACGTGCCGACTATCACAGCCTCATCGTCTAAGATGTCCTGACAAGTTTGGCGGATGGTTTCTGTCAGATGCATGTAATTGGCATTAAACTGCTCCAGGTCATCGCTGACGGCAACGTCGCAGAAACTGAGCCCGCCCTTTGTGTTATCCACTATCATGTTGATGGCCATACGATCGCATTTGTACAGCTTCCCGTTCTGAGGCAGCATGTAAAATTCCTCTATCCCTGATGCAGCCTTGCCGATGCACCAGCAGAGCAGCATGTTGAATTTCATACCACGCCTATGGCTCACCTTACAGAGTCGCGTCACATCGAAGGTCTTGGTAAGCGTCACCATCGGCATCGGCGATTTCATCCACAGCTCGAAAGCGATGGCCCGATTCGTATCTTTGGGATTGATTTCCTGTTTCATACAAATTACTCAATAACGAAGCTACGCGGATAGAAATCGCTGTAGAAGCGGCCGTCGGTGGCAGTGAACTTCAAGACGCAGTAGTTGGGGTCGGTCACACCGCCGGGATAGTACTGCTCATCGCCATCGTGCCAAATCATTTCTTTCGAGGCGGCATCGGTCAGCACCTCCATCGTGCCCCGCAGCATCATGCCCTTGAAGCCTTCGGCGTCGCAGAAATAGATGCTGGCCTTGGGGTTGGCCTTGTATTGAGCCACACGTATTGAGAATGTGTTGGTTGTAAAGTAGAAGGTTTTGATACCCTCACGCTTGCGCGGCTTCAACATGGCTTTGGTCCAAGGAAAACCTTCTTGGTCTACTGACGAGATGTAAGCGATGGGCAGTTTGTCGGCCATCTGCGCAATGAGTTCTTTAACGCCTGCCAAAGCGGGGTTGACATTCATGACTTCATCGTTACTAACATCCAACGTTTGGCGCCAACGCTTCAGCTGGGGGAAGTATGTTTTCATCATGCCAATGTACTCCTCTTTGGTGATGGGTTTCTCCAATCCCTCGTTGACAGCGCCAACAAACTGGGCGCAATGCTCTATCATCTCGTCCATCGTACAGTCCTGCAAGAACTTGCCATCCTTGTAGCAGTACATGCAATAATCTTCGTTCTTACTGCCGTCAGCATCAGTACCAAGTACATCCTCTGTTAGCGGCATGCCGCAACTCTGACAAAATCTCTGTTCCATAATCTTTTTATTTTTTAAGTTCTAATCTTAATACTCTAATAGGTCGTCCCTCACCTTGATATTGATTCGCATCGATGCAGGTTTCGCCTGTGGGGACAAAACCACACTTTTCCATCACTCGGCCTGAGGCGGGGTTGTCAACGAAATGACCACTGATTAGCGATTTGATGTCCGTCGTCTGTCGGATATGGTCTAACATCAGTTGCAATGCTTCTGTACAGATACCTTGATTCCAATAGGGTTTCGCCACCCAATAGCCGATAAGCGGTTCACCCTCTCGGGCCGGCAAGTCGCATTCACACGATGGACCATAGCCCATGGCACCAATCGGCAAGCCTGTTTCTTTCAACTCAATAGCCCAGGTATTGGTGGCATCATGGAATACAGTACGAATAATCTCCAGACTTTCCTCCACACTCTTATGCGGCGGCCAGCCTGCACGAGGCCCGACATCCGGATCGGAAGCCCACTTGAACAGTGTTTCCGCGTCACTGTCTCGCCAAGGACGCAATATAATACAATCAGTTTCCATATCTGTTTTATTTGAATTTTCCGCTGAGGATCCTTTTGCGCAGGCACTTTACAGCGGGCTTGTAATACGCTATCTCCATCGCTTCGAGGGTCCGTTTCAACTCATCCATCAGTTCTGGATAGAAACTGCACATGCGATAAGCGAGCTTCATGCAGAGCGTTTGGATGCCGGGGAACTCCACGATGCTGACCATGTGCTCGAAACAGAAGTCAAGGAAGTCAGTCCGCAGGTCGTCACCCTGATGGGCGACGCCATCCTTTTCTTCCCCCTTCGCGCTCCCCTCAAGGGGAGAGACCATCTTCAATCGCTCGATGATGTTCAGAGTCAGCCGCCTGACAGACGAATTGTCCGTCTGCATGGCCTGGTCTATCAGTTCATTGCGCATCACCTGCATTTCTGACAGTTCCTCGTCTTTGGCTTTAGTCAGTCCCCACAAGGCACTCCTCGCCACGCGATAGTTCGAATCAAAGACATATCGTCGTGCAAAGCCGAGGAAATCACCTGTAGCCCTGACTTCCCGGTATATTTCCTGCGCACCACCCTCGCTGAACGTCTGCCTCAGTCTCTCGCTCGTTATTGCCATAGTAACTATTTATTCCTCATATCCTAATTGTCCTGGCAGGCGGAGTTTTTCCTTCTGCGGGAAGGTGGCCTCATAAGCCTCGAAGGCTTCAGGGTTCTCGTCGGCCACGAAATAGCCCTTGGGAGGACAATAGGTGCCCTCGCGACGGCCCCAATAGCCAGGAATCAGCTCCTGGGCAAGGAAATAAGGAACTACAGACTCTCGCGGCTCGGCGTGATAGTGGATGTTCAGTTTGCTGGCCAAGTCGAAGCCTGCATGACGGTAGAACTCAATGTTGCCCTCCATCTGTAGCAGGCCGATGCCCATTTCCTTGGCTTTCCCTATTGCATATTGCAACAGCTTCAGACCATAGCCTTTGCGCTTGTAGTCGGGGTGGATGCTAATGGGACCGAATGTCCATGAAGGGAAGTTGGTTCCATCATCAAGAATGATCTCTGCCTTCGAGAACATCACATGGCCGATGATCTTACCAGGCGATTGGTGCTCACCATCGCCTTCTGTCATCACCAAGTCAAGCTCTGGGATAAAGTCAGGATTATTCCTATACTGATTGAGCACGTAATGCTCTGTGCATCCTGGGCGATAGACATTCCAGAATGCTTCGCGTGTAAGGTTCTCAACCTCACGATAATCATTTGGTGTTTCAAATCTGACATTCATTGCTATCGTAATTATTTTCATCACAAAACTACTCGGACAGAAGTCGCTGTAGAAGCGGTGAGCGGCATGCCGCAGCTCTGACAAAGACTCTATTCCATATCCGTTATCTTTTATATCGTTGTTTGGAGTTGCAAAAGTACATATATTTGCGGAGTTCTCCAAATTTCTGGGATAAACAGTACGTGTTTGTGATGAATGGATGCTTTTTGGTCAGTTTTCGCACAAAAATGTCTTGTCTCTTTTATTTAAGCTTAGACAACGAGAATCGGTTGGAATACGCCAAATATAGCTTAGGGCGAATAAAAACCGAAGGTGGGTTGGAAACAGATACGACCTGTACAGATGAAATTATGATATGGTTACGGCGCTATCTATGTGAGATGATACCGCGAAGCGGCCTGAGAAAAACCAATAAAAACAAGAAAAACAATTAGGGAAAAAGGTTATCGCCTTGCCCGCCGCAGGAACTCCGTGAGGCACTCCCCTCCCTTCAAGGGGAGGGGCAGGGGTGGGGTCTGTAACTTCTTCGCTGCCTCTTCTTCGCTGGCTCATATTCGCTGTCCCTTCTTAGCTGAAACTTCTTCGCTGAAACTTCTTCGCTGATAAAATATTACAGACATTACAGACCCCACCCCTAACCCCTCCCCTTGAAGGGAGGGGAGTGCCTCACGGGGTTCCTGCAGGACTTTTCGCTGCTCCAATCATTGTGCAGGGGTCGGGTTGAAAGTCCCCGAAGGGACGACAGAACTCGGGTAGCGAACTGACCTATTTCGCGCCATAACTATGTCACTCCATACGTACAGCATTTGTCTTTTTGCCATCTGGGGCTTTAATGCAAAAGTTTCCTGCCGAGAAACCATCGGTTTCCTGCCGAGAAACCGATGGTTTCTCGGCAGGAAACTTTTAAAACCCATGATGCCTTGAAACTGCAGAATTCTCACATGGG
>JAEEPZ010000027.1 GCA_016285055.1 Prevotella sp. | reverse complement strand
ACAGCCATGCTGCGCTTCGACATGTCGGAGTACAAGGAGGAGCACTCCGTGGCACTGCTCTACGGTGCACCTCCGGGATACGTCGGCTACGAGGAAGGCGGTCTGCTGGTCAACCAGATACGTCAGCACCCCTACTCCGTCGTGCTGTTCGACGAGATTGAGAAGGCACACAAGAGCGTCTTCGACCTCTTCCTCCAGATTCTCGACGAGGGCAAGCTGCACGACCGTCTGGGACGCGTCGGCGACTTCTCCAACTCGCTCATCATCTTCACCTCGAACATCGGATCAGACTATATCTTCAAGTCATTCGATGCAGGCAAGGTGCCCACACACGACCAACTCTTAGAGGTGATGCAGGGCAACTTCCGTCCGGAGTTCCTGGCCCGCTTGACCGAGATTGTGCCGTTCTCGCCCATCACCACCGAGATGATCAACCGCATCTTCGACATCCACATTAAGAACCTGCTGAAGACGCTCAACGAGCAGAACATCAAGCTGGTCATCGACGACACCGCCCGCAAGTACGTCACCAGCGTGGGCTTCAACGCTCACTACGGCGCACGTCCCATCCTGGGCATCATCCGCAAGGAGATCCGCCGTCCGTTGTCGAAGCTCATCATCGCCGGCACCATCACCCCGGGCGACACCGTCACGATGAAGTTTGATGAGGAGAACAAGCAGATACAGTGGGACATCGACAGCCCCGACGGCGAGGAGACGACCACCGTCGCCGGCAATCTGGCACAGCCGAAGCCCGAGCCCATAGAGGCTCCTGAAGCTCCCGAGGCTCCGGCTCCCGAAAAGCCCAAGAAGGGCAAGAAGGCCAAGGCCGCCGAGGAAGAGGAAGCCCCCGCTGAGGCATAGCCAAAGGGGCTTATAAGCCCTATAGGTCCCAAAAGACCCATAAGTCCCATAAGTCCCATAAGACCTATAAGCCCCATCACCCAAAAAAATTACTTTTTTATTAACCAATAAAACCAAAGCAACTATGGCAAGAAAAACTGTTATTTCAAAAGTGCTCGATGCCGAAGCACAAGACGGCATCATCGAGTTCCCGCAAAACCGAGCTCTCTATGCTGATCAGTTCACCGACGAGGCTCCACAGTCGGACGAAGACCGTGAAGGCTTCAAGGCCAAGAGCATGAAGGACGTCTTTGAGCACTACCAGCCCTCCAAGAAGGACGTCGCCCTCGAGAACGAGGAAGGCGGCGCTGTGTTCGAGGACTTCGACTTCAAGTCTGTGAAGGACTTCGAGGACGACGCTCTCATTGCCAACAGCGAACTGATGAGCGCTGCCAAGGGCAAGATCGACGCCTATAACAGCGTCATCCGCCAGCTGGAGAAGAACAAGAGCCTGCGTAACGCCCTCAAGGACGAGGCTGCCAAAGGCAACCTGAAGAACGCCCTCAAGGCACTCCTGGCTGAACTGGAGGCAGCTGATTAGTAAAACAGCCTAATCCACCTACCTCACCCTACCAAACCTACCCAACGTACAAAAAAAACAAAAAAACACCATTATGGCAGCAGAAGAACTGAAACAAGAAGAGCAGGGCCAGGCCCTCGAACTTCAAGAGAGAATACAAAACCCGGGACAACTTTTGCAGGACAGCATCGGCGGACTGGACAAGTTCGGCGGCTTCCAACTACTCAAGGGCCTCATCAAGGGCGTTGAGAACATGGATCCGCGCCGCAAGGCCGTGAAGAACATCTTCCTCGGCGACGCTTCCTACAGCGAGGCTCGCAAGAAGCTGAAGAACGAACTGGCACTCTGGGTCAGCATCATGGAGGAAGGATCGTCAGATCCCATGGAAATCATCGAGAACTGCAAGGAGAAGCTGGCAAAGGCCGAGACGAACCTGAAGAATAACCTCTTCACCGTACACGACGAGGTGCGCAAGCTGGAAATCACCTACCGTGCACTCGACTCCTTCTTCGCTAACGCAGGACAGGGCAAGATTGACTGCCTCACACTGATGAACGTGAACAAAGAGGAGCTGGAGTACCACGACTCGGAGGACACACTGGCCATCCGCGACGAGCTGGAGCGCTACTACGACCGTCTGAGCCTGAAGAACAACTACTCGCTGCTCATTGTGCCCGGATACATCGGCGATGCCAACACCATCCGCATGTGGGCCGACACGGCTTACCGCAACAAGGTCATCATGCTGACCGACTTCAAGGACAGTCTCAATTTCTCCATGCTGAAGGACGAGCTCGACGAGGCCAACATGCAGAGCCAGGACGCCAAGATGGCTAACGTGGTGATGACGGCCAACTACATCCTCGGCCGCAAGAAGAGTGAGCTGGCCAACGAGGACGACGACCTCTACGTGCCTGCATCGGCTGCACTCGCTGGCCGCATGACGAACACCGAGGAGACAGTCATCGCACAGGGCTGCGCCGGCAAGAAGTACGGAACACTGAGCAATGTCAAGGGTGCACGCATGGATCTGCGCAAGAGTGAGATTGCAGCCATCATCGACATGGGCGTTATCCCCATGGTCGAGGAGGACGGACGCACCATGGCCTTCTCGAACCGCTCGCTCTACAACGGCGCTACCATCGGACTGCAGGAGTATCCTATCGTCCGCGTGTTCGACTGGATTGGCAAGGTCTTCCAGAACTTCTTCAACGATGAAGCCTTCATCAACTGGAACAGCGCCGTCAAGGCAGAGCTGCAGCAGGCTGTGCACGACTTCCTCAGCGACTACAAAGGACCGGGCAAGCTCATCGAGAACTACAGCCTCAAGGGCATCAACCAGGATCCTAAGACAAAGGACATCAAGATTGAGGTGGAGCTGAAGCCTTTCTTCGCAGCAAAGAACTTCTTCATCGAGCTTACTGGACACAACGGCGACGCCGGCACCGAATGGGATACCGCCGTCTCTTAATGTATCTCTAATTTATTTAAAAGTTTTTTTTCTTTTATCAAACCCTTTTTATTAACCCTTTAAACAACAACAATTATGGCAGCACAGAGAACTGTTACCATCAACGCTGACGGCATCGCCGAGCGCGAAGTTATGTATGTTCGTTACGAACTCAACCAGCAGACCGACGTCGAGGGTCAGCCCACAGGCACCACTCGCGGTGGCAAAATCTATGTGAAGGTAAAGTCCAACGACGACGGCAACACCGATCTGCTCGAGTGGATGTGCGACACCTACATGTCGAAGAGCGGCACCATCTCATGGCCTAACCGTCAGGGTGGCGAGATGAAGCACCTCGACTTCGTTGAGGGCTACATGGTGGAGTATGCTGAGACCTACGACAACAAGAACGAGGTGCAGCAGTACGAAGAGTTCACCATCTCCGCTAAGGAGATTAAGATGGGCAACGCCCAGCACAACAACCGCTGGACCATCGACAACTAATCACATGACATCGGGTTTGGGGAGTGGGACAAAGCCCACGGCCCCAAACCTTTTTTCCCTTTCAAGCCTCACATTCCTCCACACCTGACTATATAATATTGTATACATAATCTATATAAGCGCATGGACTTTTTCGACTCAATCATCAACGAAGCCGCTCAAGCAGCAGGGGCACCACAGAATGCTGCAGCCTCAGCAGCACAAGGCGCAGGCAATATAGCAAAAGGCGCAGGCAGTACTATTAAAGATGCAGCTTCCAGTGCAGCCAGTGCAGCACAGGACGCTGCCTCCAATGCAGCCGGTGCAGCTCAGAACGTCGCCTCCAATGCAGCCAGCGCAGCACAGAACGCTGCCTCAAATGCAGCCAGTGCAGCACAGAACGCCGCCTCCAATGCAGCCAGCGCAGCACAGAACGCCGCCTCCAATGCAGCCTCAAACGTTGCAGGCGCAGCAAAGGACATGGCATCAAATGCTGCAGGCGCAGCACAGGACATGGCATCTAACGCCGCGTCAAACGTTGCTGGCGCAGCAAAGGACATGGCCGGAAACGTCACAGGCGCTGCTCAGGACATGGCATCTAACGCCGCATCAAACGTTGCTGGCGCAGCAAAGGACATGGCCGGGAATGTCACAGGCGCTGCACAGGACATAGCCGGAAACGCCGCATCAAACCTCACAGGCGCAGCTCAGGACATGGCCGGGAATGTCACAGGCGCTGCTCAGGACTTAGCCGGAAACGCTGCATCAAACCTCACAGGCGCAGCACAGGACATGGCCGGAAACCTTTCAGGCGCAGCACAGGACATGGCCGGAAACCTTTCAGGTGCAGCTCAGGACATGGCCGGAAACTTGGCCTCCAACTTAGAAGGCGCAGCACAGGGAGCGGCCTCACAGTTGCAGGATGGCCTCGGAGGAGCCGGTGCTCCTATCGATGGTGGGGTGACTGAACTGAAAGGCCAGATAGACGCAAAGATACAAGAAGCTCAGACGTCGGCTCAGGCTACCATGGATGAAGCCAGGGCACAGACGCAGCAGATGGTGGCCGACGCTCAGCAGCAAATGAGCGATGCCACAGGATCAGCACAGCAGCAGTTGCAGGATGCAGCAGGAGGAGTGCAGTCGCAGCTCGCAGATGTAGCCGGCGCAGCACAGCAGCAGGCACAGGGAGCTATCGACAGTATAAAGCCAGAGGTGCAGGACTCGCTGTCGCAGGTGAGCAATGTGGTGTCAAACGCCACAGAGGGAACAAAAGAGGTGGCACAAAATGCCATCGACCAGGCAGGACAACAGCTGGGAGACAAGATTGCAGACGTACAAAGCGTCGCAGACCAAGCCTATGAACAAGCACAACAGGCTGCCGATGAGGTAGTCGGACAAGTAGAGCAGACGGCTAACCAGACGAATGAGGAGTCTGGCCAGAAGTCGGATGAGGTGAAGGCCAACGTGGAATCGGATGTCAACGAGGTCGTTGACCATGCAGAGGAAGCAGCACTGAAGGTCTTGGATGCCGCTGAAGACTTTATCATCAAGGTTTGTGAGGAGGCCATGGAGAATGCCTTGGAGAACGGGCCGTCGGTGGCGCCGGAAGCCAAGAAGGCCTACGATGAAACCATGCAGGAGGCCCAGAAGAAACTCGATGAGGCCAACGAGGAAGCTCAGAAGACCTTCGACGACACGATGAAGGATGCCCAAGAGACTCTTGACAAAACCACAGGAGAAGCTCAGAAGACATTCGACGACAAGATGAAGGAGGCGCAGGAGGAATTCGACGACGCCACGGGGGATGCCAAGAAGACGCTCGACGACACCATGAAGGAGGCGCAGGACACATTGGACAACGCCACCGGAGAGGCTCAGAAGACGCTCGACGACACCATGAAGGGTGCCAACGAGACGCTCGCCAAGTCCACGCAAGAGGCTCAGCAGACACTCGACAGCACCTTGAAGGATGCCAACGAGACACTCGCCAATGCCACGCAAGAGGCACAGCAGACGCTCGACAGCACCATGAAGGATGCCACGCAAACGCTGACCAACGCAACGCAGGAGGCACAGCAAACGCTTGACAACACCGTAAAGGATGCCACGCAGACACTGACCAACGCCACGCAGAAGGCACAGCAGACGCTTGACAGCACCATGAAGGATGCTAACGAGACGCTCTCCAATGCTACGAAGGAGGCACAGCAGACGCTCGACAGCACCATGAACAATGCCAAGGAGACGCTCAGCAATGCCACGCAGAAAGCTCAGCAGACACTCGAAAACACCCTGGGTGATGCTCAGCAGACACTGACCAACGCTGCCCAACAGGCACAACAGACGCTCGACAGCACCATACAGAACGCCAAGCAGACGCTCACAGAAACGGCGCAGCAAGCCCAGCAGACATTCAACAACGCCAAAGAACAAGCCCAGCAGACCTTCAATGACGTGGTCGACAAGGCTAAGGAAACGGCCAACCAGGCAAAGGAGGCCGCACAGAATGCCTTCAACCAAGCCAAGGACGCAGCACAGCAGGCTCTGGAAAGCGCCAAGCAGCAAGCCCAGCAGCTCTATGAGAGAGGATCGCAGGCATTCAACGATGCCATGGCCAAGGCACAGCAGACCTACGACGCTGCTATGAACAAGGCACGCGAGGCACTCGATGCAGCGAAGAATAAAGCTGAGGAGGTGTACAACTCCATGAAGCAGAAAGCTCAGGAAGCCCTCGATGCTGCCAAGCGTAAGGCCGAAGAGCTGTACAATGCTGCCAAGGAAAAGGCACAGGAGGTCTACAACAACATCAAGGAGAAAGCTGAGCAGGCATATAACGCCGCCAAGGAGAAGGCACAGGAGGTGTACAACAACATCAAGGCCAAGGCCGAGGAAGTGTACAACTCCGCCAAGGAGAAGGCTCAGGAGATATACAACGGCATCAAGGATAAAGCCGAGCAGGCATTCAATGCCGCCAAGGAGAAGGCTCAGGAGATTTACAACGGCATCAAGGATAAAGCCGAGCAGGCATTCAATGCCGCCAAGGAGAAGGCACAGGAGATTTACAACAACCTCAAAGCCAAGGCCGAGGAGGCATACAATGCTGCCAAAGCTAAGGCTCAGGAGATTTACAACAGCCTCAAGGCTAAGGCCGAGGAGGCTTTCAATGCTGCCAAGGCTAAGGCCCAGGAGATTTACAACGGCATCAAGGACAAAGCCGAGCAGGTGTACAACGCTGCCAAGGAGAAGGCTCAGGAGATTTACAACGGCATCAAGGACAAAGCCGAGCAGGCCTACAATGCTGTCAAGGACAAGGCATTGGAAGTGTACAACGGCATCAAGGACAAAGCCGAGCAGGCCTACAATGCTGTCAAGGACAAGGCTCAGGAGATTTACAACGGCATCAAGGACAAGGCCCTGGAAGTGTACAACGGTGTCAAGGACAAGGCCATGGAGGTGTACAACGGCATCAAGGACAAGGCCCTGGAGATATACAATGGCGCCAAGGAGAAGGCCTTAGAAGCTTACAACGCTGTCAAGGATGAAGCCAAGAAGACCTATGAGGCCGCCAAGAAGGAGGTTACCGAGACGTGGAATGCCATCAAGGACGAGGCCAAGGAGACCTACGAGGCTGCCAAGAAGGAAATCGTGGACACCTATAACGCCATCAAGGACGAAGCCATCAATGTGGTGAACAACATCAAGGAGGGCGTGAAGCAGGCAGCACAGCAAATCAAGGAAGAGGCCCAGAAGATTGTCGATGCAGCCAAGGATGCCGTCAACGCAGCAAAGGAGAAAGCCGAGCAGTTTGTCAGCGACATCAAGGAGAAAGGACAGGAGCTCATCAACAAAGGCAAGGAAGCCATCTCCAACGCCATCAACAAGCTGCAGGATCAGGTGACAACCACCCTGAACAACCTGACCAGCAAGCTGGAGAACCTGGCAAAGGACACCGTCGACGACATTGCCAGCAGCTTTACCGACGCACTCGGCGGCCTCGGCGACCTGGGAGGCAGCACGCCCGATGGCTTAGGCGACGTGGATGCCCTGAAAGGCCCTGCCGCCAGCGACAACGATGCCTTCCACGGAAAGATTGTTATCAACAACAAGAAATACGGCGTCGTGGAATGTTCATACGAGTTCTCGCAGTCCTGCGACAGCACCGGCAAGCCATCGACAAGACCACGCGGAGGACGACTGACCTTCACCATGCCTTCACAGAGCGACGACGACGTGTTCTTCTACCGCTGGATGTTCGAGAACACGCAGGTCTACGACGGATACCTGAAGTTCGTGGTGTGGGCACGGCAGAACAAGCGCTGCTTCAAGACCGTCAACTTCAAAAACGCCTATTGCGTCTCGCTGCGCGACTACTTCAACGACAGCGACTCGAAACTGATGTACACCACCATCACCATAGCAGCTGAAATAGTCAAAGTTGGCGAGAACGACATCGCCGAGTTCAACAATAACTGGACATAATACATTAGTCCTGCTTGACCACGGATTGTTGATTATTAAGATTCCCACAACATGTCGATACAAGTTAACAGCATAGCCGTCAGCATCGATGGCACGCAGTCGGAACAGTTCCACATTGAGATCAAAGGCTCGAAGTTCACATTTGATAACTTCATGCTGGAGCAGAAACTGCTGCAGCCCTGCAAACTGACATTCAGCCTGCAAAAAGACCGCCAGGAGGACATCAACGATGTGCAGTTCAATGTGTGCGGCGCCATCATCGGAGCGCCCGTCACGCTCATGATGAAGACTGGCAACACCGAGAAGAACATCACCAACTTTCAGGAAGGAAGTCAGAACGACAACATCGAGTTTGAAGGTTTCATCGTCAACGCTCAAGGATTCAGAGAATCCAGTGATTATTCCATACAGGTGACAGCGCTGTCCAACGATGCGAAAATGTTCACACACCCCTCCTGCTACATGTTCAATGACTATAAGCTCAATGACATTGTCACAGAGATTATCCAAACGGAATACAACTTGAGCATGGAAGGGAAGACGGAGCACAGCAGCACGATTCACTACACTGTACAGTACAACGAGGGCGACTATCAGTTCTTGCAACGACTGGCCATACGCTATGGCGAATGGATGTTCAGCACGGGAAAGAAGATACACTTCGGCAAACTGGAGAACCAAGAGGAAATCCAGCTGAAATATCCCAGTCAGGACATGTCGGAATACAACGTCAAGCTGCAGACTACCCACATAGACTACGGATACATCAATTCACTCTACAACACTCGTGCTGCCCTTTCGATGGGATTTGGCAAGCATCAGGACAAAACAGGCAACTCGCTGAACGACAGCACATGGGACAGTTCACTGCAGTGCTATCCCAGAACAACAAGACGGGTGACACGAGGTCCGGGTCTGGAAAGCGACGACGAAGCCACCAAATTCAAAAAGCAAGAAGGCGAGGACATGACGTTGCACGTAGAGCCAACCTTCGCCGAGCAGCGCCGCATACGCAGCAATATGGTGAAATACAGCGGCACCACCTTCTGTTCACGCATCAAGATAGGTGCCAAGCTCACCATCAAGGACAACTACATCAGCGGGGAGTCATCGAAGAAGAGCGAGGTGGAGCAGGATGTCATCCTCATCACCTCAGTGACTCACAACTTCGATGTCAACGGCGAATATCAGAACAACTTCCAGGGCATTCCCGCCACCATCGACTATCCGCCCTACACCGACCAGAACATCTTCCCAGTCTGCGACCATCCCGTGCGCGCCATTGTGATAGAAACGGACGATCCAAAGCAATGGGGACGAGTCAGGGTGCGCTTCCCGTGGCAGTTGAGGGAATACTTCGGGAAGCACGGCGACAAGGAGAAAAATGGCATGACACCTTGGATACACGTCACACAGCCTTACAACGGTGCCAACGAAAATGAGGGCGGCTTCTACGGCGTGCACCTCATACCCGAGCAATACACCGTAGTGCTCGTAGACTTCGAGGAAGGCAACTTTGAGCGCCCTTATGTCTGCAGCTGTTTCTTTGACCCAGATTACCACGTCGACTCCAATTGGTGTCCCGGTTTCAACAACGTGAAAGCCATCAGAACGTCCAGCGGACACACCATCGAGATACACGACTCACAAACCGCCGAATCTACAGGAAAAAGCGGATACATACGTATCTACGACAACAAGTCTAATCACTACGAACTGCTGCTCTCCACCGATCGCTCACTTATCAAGTTGAGGTCATCGGGGAATATTGAGCTCAAAGCCAGTAAAGACATCATCATGGAAGCCGGACGTGATATCAAGATGAAGGCTAAGCACGATATGGTGATTGACGTGGACAACGACATGACAACTGGAGTGGGCAAAGACTGGTCTACCATGGTTACCAATGACGCATTCATGCAGGTGACTAACGAGATGACACAGACGTCAGACGGCAACATGAAAATCGCTACGGAGAAGGAAATGGAATTCTCTTCAGAAGAGGATATGGTCATTGCCACCAAGAAGAAACAGTACGTCAATGTGGATGAGGACCAGGTTGTCAAGGTTCAGAAGGACAGCAAGATTTCTGCCAACAACTTCAACGTACAGGCACAACAGAATGTGAAGCTCAAGGGTATGAACAGCAGCTACCTGTCTGACCAGAAAGCAAAGATGCAGGGCATGAACGTGGAGGTGAACGCCAGCGCTTCGGCAAAGATTGCAGCTTCGGCAAGCCTCGACCTCAACGCGCCTATGATCAAGGAATCCTAACCAGTATGATTCACCGAATGGCATCGGACGGGAAAAGCAAAGCTTTGATAAAAGTGTACACGGCCTATGTACACACTGTACAGAGCCTGTGTACACAGTGTACAAAACCTCTGTACACTTTGCGCCGGCGTTCCGCGTGAACAACGCAGTGATGCTGTTAATACAGTGACATCAGAAATAGGCATGAATCATCCAAGCTAAGCAAACAACATGGCCAACAACTGGGACGACGATTTTGCTTCCTTCGACCTCGACCTCATTAACGCCAACAAGTCTGAGGGAGCGGACGACATATTGAAGAAGGCTTCTTTCGACTATGATGACTTCGATCTGCCGGGCTTTTCCGTAACCAATAAAGAAACTACGGAAAACACAGAGCCTGCCCCCACTGACACAAGCGAAGCTAATACTGACAGTCAAACCATGACTCCTGATGCCCTGACAGAGGAACTGCAGAGCACAGACAGCGCTGACTCAACAGATGCAGAAAGTGAATCGGCTGATGACGACAAAGACGAAAGCAAAGAAATGGAAAATGACATGGCTGCCAGCATGGCTGCCATGGAAGAAAAAAGAAAACGGTCAGAAGAGAAGCGAAAGCAGCTAAAGGAGCGTTTCCCCAGTAAGCCGAAGCAGCAAGACCCCTTGGCTCCAGCTATGGAGGTGCTGAAAACGGCGGAGGACTTGGGGCTGATGGCCGCAGCCATCGATGGAATGAAACGCATGGTGAATCATGCGGTAGAAAGCAACAGCCAGCATGTCAAAGGAGTGAAGGGCGCTCTGCGGCGCATGGACGACTTCATCAAGGTGGCTCAAGGCGCACAGGTCGTTGTAGAAACGGTGGCCAATACTGGTCTTCCAGAAGTATTTGAAACACTGAAAACCAGCCGTTTCCTGTCCATCTACAAGAGTGTGAAGATGACCAGGGAACGCAAAGAACCGAAAGTGCTGGCCACCATCACTGAACTGACGACAGCCTTGGAAGAAGGTGACAAGGAGGAAGCTGCTGCCATAGCACGCCAGCTAAAGCAACACGCCATGCGCATACAGGACGATGCGCGGTCACTGGCGGACGCTCTCTTTGAAGCCACGTCGAATTATCCTGACGAAAAAGGTCAGTTGGGGTTCTTCAGCCAAATAGCAGACAGCGGCGACACGAAGGGCATTGAGAACATTGACCACGCTATGCGCATGACAGGAAAAGTGGTGGTACCCGTAGGTGAAGCCAAGACGATGCTGGAAGCTCGGGCCAACGGCGACCAGCAGACTGTTGAAGACATACTCGACCGCGTGATTACCAAATTGGTAGAAGAAGAAAACTAATAAGGAGATGGGAGACAGTTACGTTACAACAGGAGCCGTGATGACCTGCACCTTCGGTTTAGCACCGTCGTCGCTCGTCGTGCTGCCGGCACGCACAAAAATGTTGTGCAACGTGCCGCGAGCCAACATCATGGACTATGCCCCAATGGTGAACATCATGCCCTTCGGCATGTGCAACACCCCAAGCAACCCTACCGTAGCATCGGCAACGGCTGCCGCTATGGGTGTGCTGACACCCATGCCCTGCATACCCGCCATCACTGCACCTTGGATGCCAGGCAACCCGCAGTGTCTCATTCAGGGGCAGCCGGCACTGACGCGAAACAGCCAGTGTATGTGCATGTGGGGCGGCGTTGTCCGCTTCACCACCGACGGACAGATGCCTGGCGTGCCGCCCATCATCACACCCGACGTGTCGGTCGACGTCACCATCGTGCCACCACTCACACCTGCTGAGAAACAACAGCTGGAGCCCTGGCAGCAGCAGCAGTATGATGAGGAGATGAAGACGGCGCAGTTTGCCGGTAGTGGCGACCTGGACACTGCTGAAGACTTAGACCGCATGGCAACAAAATACGAGGCCAGCGGCGACACCGCCAAGGCTGCCAAGGCAAGGGAGGCCAGTCAGGCCTATCGCGAGAGTGCTGCCAAGAAGAAGTCGGAAGCCATCGACAAAGTAAACAACAAATACCGTAATGGTGGCAAGGAGCCCGAAGCTGCCCCACAGAAAACCTACACGAAGGAAGAACTGAAGAATATCCAGCAGGAGTCAGACAAAGAATTCCTTAAGCAAAATGATAAGGTAAAGGAACTCGACGGGAAAATCCTTGAGAACGACCAGAAGGCCGACAAGCAGCAGAAACAGCTCGACCAAGCCAACGAAAAAGTCAACGAGGCCGCTACCCCTTACAAGGAAGCTTACGATGAACACGTGAAAGCTGAAAAAAAGAGGAAAGAAGCCGAAGAGGCGCTGGAGATGCGTAAGGGCTTTGAAGAGTCTGCGAAGAAAAACGGTGCGTCGAAGGAGTCGTTGGCCGTAGAAAGACAGCTTCGCAAGCAAGCTGAGGCAGATGCCGCCAAAGCCATTGCGGAAGAGGAAACTGCACGTGCAAAGATGAAGAAGGCCGAGACAAAATACAACAATGCCACGCAAGAGCGCGAAAAGATTGCCGGTGAATTGAGCCAGACCATAGATGAAGGCAACCAGATGGTTGCTGACCAGAAAGAAGCCAGAAAGAAAAGAGACGAGAGTGTCTGCAGAGCGGCAGCCGCAAGCACTGCCCTCAAAGCACAGGAGAAGAAGGAGCAGCACGACAAAGCCGTCGCCTCTCACGAGGAAGCCAAGAAGGACACTCGCGCCAAAGGCCAGAAGGCTGCTGAACTTCGCACGGAGGAGCAGGGATACCGCGATAATGCCGATAAGAACTTCTCAGCCAGCGTTGATGCCCGCGAGGCTGGCATGGACGAATACGTAGACATGTATGTCTCGGAAACAGTGCGCTATGACCAGAAGGCCAAAGCCGTGCACGGAGACCGCGTAAAGGCCGAAGAAGATTATCAAGCATCAAAAGCCACCCTGCACGAAGCTTACGAAAACGCATACAGCGACGAAGCTCGCTTCGATAGCTACATTGCCAATATGGACTACCAGAAGTCTATCGAGAACATCGACAAATATTCTGAATAAACAGCCCTGCCCTCATAAGTCCCATAAGCCCCATAAGACTCATAAGACTCATAAGTCCCATAAGACCCATAAGCCAAACTGCAATATGACAAGTACAGGATCCAGTGCCCCCAGCAACGAGCCGGAACAGAAAGAAGAACAGAAGCAAGGCAAGGACGACCAGAAAGACCTGTATCTCTCCGTGGTTTTTTCAGCACTTGAGTACGAGAGTATGACAACGTACAAACGTGTTGAAAGAGAAATGGAAGGGAAAAAGCTCGTGTTCTTCGGCTTTAACTATATTAATAAGCCTGAGTGGGAAACCGGTAGCATCAGCAAGGTCGACAAGTCCATCTATATAGACTGCAGCCGGCTGGATTTGTCAGCAAAGCAGGATACGGTGGAAGACGACGACGGGCTGATAACCCAGCTGAACAGTGCCTTGCGGGAAATCACGAAACAGCTAAAGTCCTATTTGAAGAAAAAGCAAAAGGTGAAGGTGCATTTCAACCTCAGTGCCGACATTGTGGTGCAAGACTTGCTCTATGCGCTCTACCATTTCTGCGAGCAGAAGAACTCTGAAAAAATCAAGAATAAGGCAGTAAGCTCTTTTGCTTCAAAAAAGGGCTCTTCCTATTTCAAGAAATACAAGAAAAAAGACTGGTCGTTCTCTGTAGATTACGCTTGTACCAACAAAGTCATGTTAGGCTACTCCGTTAAAGACGGTGGTGGTGAATTCAAAACCAACTAACAAGCAATAGAAAAAATGGGGAAGAAGAAATACAGATATGAATGTGTCATCCCTGGCATTGACTTAGGCTTCGACAGTGACATCGACTTTGGCTTGTTCTTCGACGAGCACAATAATCTGTCCCTTACCAGGACTGCAGTTGAAGTTGCCACAAGTGGTGGGCCAATAGGAATGGTAGCAAAGGTTGTAGGCTATCAATCTGATGCAGGAAAAGAAATGCAAGACTTTGCCTATAGTAAAAGGCATACTGTATTAGGGATTGCCGGTATTGCTGATAAGCGCATTGCTATCATTGATGTTGCGCTGAATGAGCTGGAAGCTATAGAAGACCTTGCATACTCGGTCATGGAAGGTGAAACTGTCTTAGTCGATGGTGAAGAAAGAATTGTTGCAAACTCAGAGTTGGTGGGGTCAGCAGCTGACCATGCTGTAGATGGTGCTATCGGCCTTGTAACTTTAGGCTTTGGAGAAGCATTAAAAATGGTCGGTGGTAAAGAGTCTACCAAAGTGGCATTACAAGTGGTCAACTGGGTTGTCTCAGGATCGCCCATTGTAGAGTCGGAAGTCTTAAGTATCACGGATAACGAATCGCTCACGAAGCAATATTTCAAAAACCGGCCAAGAGCGCCCTATAGAATAGATGGCGGCTATGAAGACGCTCAAGGACGCATCTGGACTTCACAAGACGGCAGTGTAAGCCAAAAACAACTTGTAGCTGACGGCCGGGGATATTTTGATGAAAACGGAAATTATGTTGCTTTAACCGGTCAACAAAGTATCGACCCCAACACTCCTCCTGTTACGCCCAAAGGCCCTACTGTAATGGGGCCATACAGCTCTGAGGACAAAATGGACGAGTTTGAATGTACCGAGTCGGAAGAAGACCTGAAGCAAATGAAGAAAAAAGCCCAGGAAGACCGGGAACAGGCAAAGAAAGACTCCGAAGCGGCCGACAAAACAAAAGCAAAGGCAGAGAAAAAAGAAAAGAAAGCGCAAAGCAAAGTGGCCGAAGCCAAGAAAAAGACTGAGGCGGCAAGAAATAAAAGAGACAAAGCCGAACAGCGAGTAGAGAAATACAAGAGTACGAAGGAAGGTTATGAGGCAATGATTAAAGACGTGAAGGAACAGCTCTTCGCTGCTGCCATCAACGGCGACAAGAAAACAGAAAGAGACGCCAAGAAAATTCTGGAAGACCTGGAAGCCAAACGGAAAGAATACGAAAGAAAGGAAAAAATAGCCAGGGAAGACGCACGCAGGGCTCAAAAAGAATACGAAGCTGCTTCTGGCGAACTGGAGAGCGCTTACTTAGCGGAAGACCTCAGCAAAGCTCTGGGAGACTCAGCAGATTTGAAGAAGAGCAACGCGGAGAACAAAATCAAACAAGCCAATGCGAATGAGGAGTACGCCGACTATGGGCTGAGTCATCCTCTCTGTTAAAATATGGAAACTACCTATCACACTTCCGACTGCTCACCGCGCCTGTATCCTGTCTTTTCCATCAGCAGTTATTTCAACACTGAGGAAGACGAGGAAAAGAAGGACGTCATGATTGCTCATGGTAATTACCAACGCGCGGAATGGGGAGAGGCTACGGCTCCCATCATCATAGACGACAAGACCTATCCGCTGCCCGACAGCGTCAATCTGCTGTGGCTCGCCATCACTGAGGCACAAGGTTATCAGCTGAGTGCACCCATTGACAAAGAAAAGATAGAGAAATTGTGGCAGATGGAAGACGAAGACCACGACCCGATGTTCGACACTTTCGTCGTGGGCTTCGCCCCTTACGGCAAAGTGGCCGTATGGCTGCGTGGCACCTACAAGGCTGTTCTGCTGAACTGGATGCAAGGTGAAGAGGCCAATGACCGATTGGCAAAAACACGTGTAGGGCGCATAGGCAAGGAGGATTTCTGCATGATGCAGCTCGAGGCCGATGAAGTGGTATTGAACAATCTTCAAGAGAACGGCTTGCCACCACGCGAGAAGTACGACCAGTTGATGCAACAATATGAATACCGCTACGTGCCCCTGGAGGAATACTGGAACGGCGAGGCATGGCAGGAATACGACGAAGAGGACCGTTTCTACGATGATATTGACATCGAAAGCATTGAGGACGTGCGTCATGACGGTACTTTCGACCGCCTTTGCGACGGCAAGCTGCTGCGTTATCATGAGGCAGGATGTCCCAAGCGTCTGGCACTGAAATGGAAAGAAGGCCGTGCGAATCTTTCGGCATACTGGTGGATAGACGAGGAGCAGTTGGGTTACGTGCTGCGCCGCTTTGCCAGCATTGACCCCACAGGCCGCGCCGACCTGCTACTGCGGCTTGACAGCCGACAGGGACGATTCGAGTTGGCCCTGAAAGGCGGAGAGATGCTGCAGAATCCCATCGACATACCACAGGAAGCCTACCAGCTTATCGTCTTCAAGGACGGTCATCAACTGTACTTGAGCCCGAACTTCACACAGGAAGACGGAGCGTGGAACTGGTAGGAGAAGCAGTATTACCAAGACAAACCAATCATTAAAACCTATGGCAGGATATCATTTAGACGAAAATGGCATGGTTGTGTTCGACGAGCTTCATGAGGATAAGCCTCAGAAAGACTACAAAGGACGCATTGACGAAGAAACAGGAATGATTGTCTTCGACGAAGTAAAGAAGGAAGAACCGAAGAAGGAACAAAATAAGGCTACGGATAAGAAAGAGGATTTGAAAGACAAGAAGTCGGGGTCATCTTCCGGTTATCACATAGAAGATGGCATGATTGTGTTCGACGAGCCTGAGGAAAAACCGCAGAAAGACTACAGTGGACACTACGACGAAGAAGCAAAAATGATTGTCTTCGACGAAGTGAAGAAGGAGGAACCTAAAAAGGAAGAAAGAAAGGCTACTGATAAGAAAGAGGATTTGAAAGACAAGAAGTCGGAGTCATCGCCCGGTTATCATTTAGAAGATGGCATGATTGTGTTCGACGAGCCGGAAGAGAAGCCAGCGAAGAACTATAAAGCACGCGTTGATGATGAGACAGGCATGATTGTCTTCGACGAGGTGAAGGAGGAAGAACCGAAAAAGGAACAGAAAAAACAGAAGGAGGTAGCGGCAAAAGATTCAGCACAAGACAAAAAAGACGCATCATCTTCCAGTTCGAAGTCATCTGACAGTTCGAAGTCGTCATCCTCTTCCTCCAGCAGTTCCAAGTCGTCATCCTCTTCCTCCAGCAGTTCCAAGTCATCATCTTCATCCTCCAGCAGCGCTAAGCCGGCAGCGTCCTCTTCATCCTCCAGCAGTGCTAAGCCGGCAGCATCTTCGTCCAGTTCCGCTGCATCCAGCAGTTCCAGCCAGGCCTCGTCTTCAAGTCCAGCAGCATCAAGCAGTTCGCAACCGGCATCGTCTTCAAGCGGTTCTTCCTCTGGTGGCAGCGGTGGTCAGAGCCAGCGCCCCCAGCAGAAGGAGATAGGCCAGTTTATATTCGAAAAGAAGGAGAGTCCCAAGAAAGACCGTCCCAACGACGTTCCCGTCGGTATTTTTTAAACACGAGCAGCTTAAAGAAACAAGACAAACCGCTATCTGACCGTCAATCATTCACATGTACACAGGTTCATCCTTTTTGTGTTTCAAAGTGTGAAGCTGTGTTTCAAGCTTGATAGAGGCTGGCGGCACCTTTGCGGATAATCAAAGAAATAATTGACGCAAAAGTTGCACAATACAATATTTTGCCGTAATTTTGCAGGAAATATATTAAACACATAACGATATTTAACTATGAACAGACTTGCAAGTATAAATTTCTCGCAGCGCAGTCTTAGCCTGACCATCGCCATTGCCAACAACGGGATAGTAGAGGTGAAAGACCGCAACCGTTCCATCTGCTCAGGTAGCAGAGAGTTTTGTATGGACGCCATCCGCAACTTCATGGTGTTCTTCGACGGCTCCGACAAAAAGGTGCAGTTCCACATCTGCGACATCACAGGCGGCAGCCCCTCTGGCGTGGAAGGAAAAGCCTATTTCAAGAGCAAGCTCAGCATGATGAGGTCGTCGGCGAGGGGACAGGTGGACATTATCGCCCACTAAGCAGCCACTTGGAATGGTCTCATTCCAAGTAGCACATAAACAGTAAAAAAATAATAATAAAAAAAAAATATACCACTATGACAGATCAGGAATTTTATCAGGAAGAGTTTATCGTCATGCTCACCATCGACGGTACGTCCTATGACGAGATTGAGGTGAAAGTGACCGACCCCAACAAGACTATCCGTGACCAGATTAACAGCATCGTACAAGTGTTCGAGCTGCCAAAGATGGACAACGGAGGCAACCCCATCCAGTATTTGCTTGGCAAGCTGATGGACGGCGACGAGGAGCCCGTCATCCTGGAGTTTGAGGACGAGAACGGACGCGAGATGGCTCTCATCGACTACGAGATTGAGCCAATGGACCACCTGCACCTCATCAGCGTGCCCATCGCAGGATAATCATTCGTTATAACGTGATACCGAAATAACGTAATAACGATAGTCGTCATAACGAAATAACGTGATAACGGAATAACGCAAAACAGAAAACTACCATGAATCCCGCTATAAACAATTTTAACCTGAAGGAACTGAAAGGACGCGACGCTCGTCTGTTCCAGGAGTGGAAAGAGCTGGACTCGCTCTGCAGTAAGCGCAAGAGCGAAAGCGCCAACCCCATGAAACCATCATTGTCGTATATCATCCGCCGCAAGAATGCCGTGGGTCTGCCCACCGAGTTCGAGATATGGTATCGCTGCAAGAGCATTGTGGGCGTGGAGGACACTGAGCCGCCACGCAAGCCCATCTTCGGCTATCTGCACAAGATGAGCATAGTACTGCCCAACAACTACCCTTCGGCCGACGGCAATCCCGTCTTCACCTTTATCAGCGATGTGTGGCATCCCAACATCCGCTTCAGCGGCTCGTTTAAGGGGCACGTATGCCTGACCATCAAGGAAATGGGAGTGCTGGCATCCATCAAGGACTTGGTGCTGCGCGTAGAGCGCTACCTGAAGTACCAGATGTATCACGCACAGAACACCTACCCCTACCCCGAGGATCAGAGCGTGGCCGAATGGGTGCGAGAGGAAGGCGAGCCCAACGGATGGGTGAAGTTCACACAGGAAATGCCCGAAGCACCGGCACCTCCCGCTGCTCCCGCTGATGGCGCTGAGCCAAAGAAAAGAATTTCACTGAGCATTTAGAATAATGACGTTATAACGTTATCACGCTATCACGTTATAACGAAGAAACGTAATAACGAGACAACGTTTTAACGAGATAACGAAAAATACAAAAAAAACATGAAGAAGACATTATTGATGATGCTGTTCTGCTTAGCCACCCTCACCAGCCAGGCAGACGAGCAGAAGAAGATAACGCTGAGCAACGACAACACGAAGGAAACTGTCAACCTGTCCTATTGCAACATCTTCGTCACGCTGATGAACCCTGACAGCGATGACGAGTTTGGACAGGTGCTCATTGAGATTGAGAATCTGGACGAGTCAAAAATCCTAGCCCTTTTCCACAAGCCTTATAAAGAAAAAGAGGTGAAGAAGCTCTCACCCTCGTTCCAGTATGACAAGCTGTTCGGCGGCACGAAAGGCAAACGCGTCATCGACCCCTATAACCTCGAGACGGGCCAAGACGTTTTCATTGAGCCCTCGAACAAGCACCAACTGGCCGCCTTCAACGTCCCGGCAGAAAAAGAGCTGGCCGTGATGTTGCCTATCTATCTGAGCAAACCGAAGGAAGGCATCGTGGAACGCATCTTAGGCAAGGAGAAACTGCTGCTGCTGCGCAAGCAGGTCATCGAGCTCGACATCAATGTGGAGCTGAAGCCCAGTGCCGAATACCTTGGCATGGTGGACGAGTTTAACAAGCTGAAGAAGGACGTGGACAACGCCGTCTTCTGCACGCACAAGCAGCACCGCCCCAATGTGGAGGGACAGAAAGAGCCTTACCAGCAACGCATTGACGAGTTGAAGGCTAAGATTGACGCCGCCATCAGTGCTCACGGATGGGGTGCAGGCGACAAAGGCTACCAGCGCTTCAACGCCATCAAGGAGGACCTCGCCAAGATTGACCTTAGCAAGCAGGAAGGCATCTGCCGTCCCCACCGCACTCCGGTGCCAAAGCCACACCAGTGCAACTATTGCAACTTGTCGCTGCAGCAAATCTATCACAAGCTGGACGACCTCTACAAGAAGATTTACACCAGTACCGACCGTGCTGCCACGAAAGCCAGCGTCATGGGTCAGGTGAACGGCATGTATAACTGCTGCACCGATGCCAACTGTGAGAAGCACGCTTCAGCATGGCGCAGTGGTGGCGACTATAAGAACAAAATCGTGGAACGTTACAACCGCATACAAGGCCTATGATGAACAAGAGGCTCACTCAACTGGCTGTAGGGCTCTGCGCAATAGGATGGGCTGGCTCCGCACAGGCGAAAGATGTCGTTGATACGCTCTATTCGTCTGACGGAGACCGCATCATTCTTAGCTATACTATCTCGCAGAACGGAGCAAAGACCACAGTGCTCTTCACCAATGTTCAGAAGAAACTGGGGTCCTCCAACCAGCGTAAATACCGCAAGTTGGACGAGGTGGCCGTTGCAGTATTCGACCGCACCGGCTCGTACAACGACACGAAGTTTGAAGGCATAACGCCCAACGCTTTCATGATTCCTTCCGGCGTCAGCTATACGCCATCCGATGACGGATTCTTCCTTTTAGGCGACAACCCACAGCTGACATTCACCACCGGCAGCGAGGCGCAGATGTCGATTCCCGTCTATCTGGCACACTATGAGAAGAAACGCCACTACAAGGTGTTCAGCCAGTGTGGCAACCTGAATTTCTCGACGAAGGTATCAAGCGGTGGCGGTGGCAATACCAGAAACAAACGCAAGCCCAATGTAGGAAGTGGTGGCGGCAATGATGATGACCATGCCGCCAACGCCGACGATATCATCGTCACTGAGGAAATCACCGACGAAGGGTTGCCCATCAGTGATGATGCGGCGATTACCATGAACAACGTGATGAAACTGCTCGTCGAAGTCGAAAAGCTGCCCTTCCCCGAAGACCTCACCTATCAGGCCAACCACCTGCGCGAACTGCGCGGCAAGATCTCCGACATTGAATTAGTGCAAGACATCAGCGATGTGTTAGCCGCCTACGACAAGAAGAAAGCTGAGTTGGAGGACAAGCAAGCCGGTGAACAAGAGGCTGCTGCCGCCGCTGCTCAGCAAGCCCAGAAGGAGGAGATTGCAGCCCAGCAGGCTAAGCAGGATTCCATTCAGGAAGCTCAGAAGAAAGAAGCCAGCGAGGAGAAGAAAGGCATGATGTGGATGATTGGAGGCATTGCAGGTGTTGGTATGCTGCTGATGTTCGGTAAGCAAATCTTCCAAACCATCAAGAACAACAAGATGCAGAAGATGATGATGGACAACATCAGCAAGGTACAGCAGCAGGCCATGGGCAACATCAACATCCCCGGCATGGAAGGCAATCCGCTGGGCAATGAGCTGAACCAAATGATAAAGAAAGAGGCAGGCAAAAAGATGAACGCTGAGACCAATGCTGCCAAAGACAAGCTCGCTGCACTGCAGAAAGGCGGTTTAGGCGCAATTATGCCTGGTGCAGCCGGTGCCGCTGGTGCAGCAGGTGCAGCAGGTGGTGCAGCTGCGCCAACAACGCCAGCAGCTCCAACAGCGCCCACAGCAGCGGGAGCCACAGGCGATCCGGCTGCCCCGGCTGCCCCGGCTGCCCCGGCCACTCCTGGTAAGCGCCAGTTGAGAAAAGCCAGCGAGGTGAAAGCCGCCGCAGGACTCGATTCTGCTCAGGGCGCAGGGCCCGGCATCACCGTGAGGCCATCAAAGCAGTCCATGAACGATGTCATTCCCTCCAAGTACAAGCGCTGGCGCAAGCCGGGCACGCCCGATAGCAACAAATAACAACACAAATAAATTACCTATGAGAAAGATTCAAGCAATAGCACTGTTCGCGGTGCTGCTCTTTACTCCGGCATTGCAGCCCTGGACAGACGCTGCAAGGCCAAGGGCTAAGCAAGTGGAAACGCCTGCCAAGCCCACGGTGATGGAAGCCTTCCAGCAGAAACTGCAGACAGACATTTTCCTATCTGACCAGAAGCAGCAGACGCTGAACGACGAGATAGCAAAATATATCGACGACCTGCTTAACCGAAAGGATAAAGCGGAATATGTACAAAAGAACCAGCTGAAAGAGTACGTCGCAGACATGCAGCAGAGGCTGCAGGAGGCTAAAGAGAAGAAGGACCTCTTCATCCAGGGCATCCTACACGACTATCCCGAGCTTGACGCACAGGCCAGCGTGGACTTCCGCAACCAGATGGAAGAAGTGATTGACGCCAAGCTCAACACGCTGGCGAAAAACCTGGAGCGTCTGAGCAATGAAGTGGACGTGAAGGAACCCAACAACGCTTTAGCAGAGTTGAACTGGACACTCATTGGCGCCATCATCGGAGGTCTGCTGCTGCTCACCATCATCATCATCATTGTCAGCAAGAGTAAGAGTAAGGGCAAAAAGAACAACAAAGGCTACAAGCCCTCTACCGCCACATCGCGCGTCAACAAGCCCGGTTATCGCTCACCCGTTAACATGAATGGCCAGCAAGTTTCTGCTGACGGCAACATTGTGGTACGCCGCAAAACAGCAACCATCCTGAAGAAACAGAGTTTGGAGGACGTCATCGATAATCCCAACTATCTGAAGGTGGACGCTGTCGATTTCACCTACGAGAGCGCCGTCCGCCGCATGTACATCAAGAACCAGTGCATCATAGATATATATAATATGTATGCCGAAGACCTGCGCAACCCTGCCAATCCGAAGGAGGACGGCTGCATGGTCCTGGGCCGCTGGGTGCATGACACGGAGAACAACGAATACTACGTCTCGTTAGAGCAGATTGTGATGCCGGGCGATGACGCTGTCTTCGAAGAGTATGCCTTGAACTTCGGCGGCAAGATCAAGCTGAAGGTCTTAGAGGAGCTGCGCCGCCTGCGCCGCGAGACCAACCTGCAGTACGACCTCACCTGCTGGGTGCACTCGCATCCCGGACTGGGCGTGTTCTTCAGCAATAGCGACACGTCGGTGCAGGATCAGCTCAAGCACCCGCAGCATCCACTCTTCCTCACCGCCCTGGTCGTCGACATCCTCACGCCGATGCAAGACGTGGGTGTGTTCACCTATCGTCGCGACCAGAACATCAACTCGAAGAACGACCTGAAGAAGATGTACTCACTCATCGAATGGTACCAGTGGGCACAGGAAAGTCTGAAGAATGCCGTGCAACGCCCCGTTGGTGCTGCAAAGAAGGAGCTGAGTGCCGACGAATACTTCAATACGCTGGAGAAGGCCGAGACACGCGACAAGAGCTGCAACGACGTGCAAATAGGCAAGAACGTCATCGTGGACATCTGCATGGATCTGGCCACCGAGGGCGACGATGTGCTGGCCATGCTCCACGGCTACGCCTCGCAACACGGGCAGAACACGGAATACGTGGCAGAGAAGATTTCAAGCAACGAGAGCGAGCCCAATCTCAGTCTGGTGGGATGCTTCGTGGCTGCCCCGCACTGCAGCATACCTACCATCCGCCGCGCAGTGCAGAACTACCTCGACCGCATACACTTCGTCCTGGTCTATACGCCCAGCGACAGCCTGCTCACCACTATTCCCGTCGTGAATGGTGACTTGGTGGTAGAGAGAGAGTTCTACGGCGAGCAGAGAATGGAAATATTAAAAACATGGATAAAACAAGGCAGATAATGATGAAGAAAATGCTTTTGGGATGTGCCCTGCTGGCCAGCTTGGCACAAGTAAACGCGCAGGATGTCAATAAGATTGAGTTCTGCGACAAGAAATACGATTATGCCGAGGGCAAGGACAGCATCACACTGTTCCTGAAGGTGCTCGACAGCAACGGTAAGTCGTGCGATGATGTCACCACGGCCAATCTGGAGAAATACCTCGTCATCAAAGAGGACGACAAGATCATCTCCCCCGACCGCTGCATGTACAGCTCTGTGAGCACGGGCCAGCGCATTCCTGCCGGCTTCACTTTCTCCGTGCTCGTCGACCTGAGCATCCCTGAAGAAGGCAAAGGCCAGATTTATGATGCAGTGGCTCAGCTGGTGCATAGTGCACCCGACAGCTGCGTGTTCCTGTCGTTCTTCGGCGACGAGGTGACGGCCACACAGATGGTGACTAAAAAGAACTTCAACGACTTCGAAGAGCTGTTCCACAAGCACTCAGATAACAAATACTTCTATGGTGCCCTGTACTCCAAGCTGACAGAGTTCTCAAACGAGGCCGCTGAGTTCGAAAATGATGTGCACACTGCAGCCGACTATGAGCGCAATGGCGTCATTGCTCAGCGTGCGCAGGCAAACAAGGACAAGAACCTGCTCTTCGTCTTCACAGAGGGTAACATGCGCCCTGCCGATGAGACGATTTCCTTCATCGAGGTGGCCGACTATCAGACCAATGCCTCACATCTGGTGCCTCAAGTCTATGCGCTCTACTACACTGGCGAGGGCGTGGACGAGAACGTGGAACTGACGCTTGATGCCGTCACCACACCGCGCGACGAAAACGGCACACCCATTGAAGACCGACAGGGTATGTACATGCCCAGCGACAACCTGGCCAGCGTGCTCAGCAACTTCCAGCAAGTTGTGAAGAACGCCATGTATGACTTCGCCTTCAGCTATCGCGCCACCAAGGACAAAGTCTACAATGGAGTTGTCACTTATACTGCTGAGTGGAAGGACGGCTCTGCCGGACAGGGGCAATACACCATCGGCTCTGTGGAGAAGCCTTGGCCCGTAAAGGCTGAGTCGACCAGCGCCACTATCACAAAGGTGCTTGTCGCCTTGCTCATCGCCCTGCTCACCTTCTTCTTCTTCTTCCTCATCATGAAGGTGCTTGTGCCCTTCATCAAGTCGAAGCGCTTCGGCATAAAGTATTATAAGAAGTATGAGCCCGAGGCCAACGTCTCACGCCGCATCTGCACCTACTGCCGTCAGGACATCGAGCCGGGCCAGATGGTGGTGGTGAAGTGTAAGCACATCATGCACGTGGCCTGCTGGCAGCAGAACGGCTACAAGTGCGTGGAATATGGCCAGAACTGTAAGGACGGCATTCAGGACCACGTGGAGTGGAAGGAGATGTTCTCAAAGGCTTCGCTACGTGACACCTACCAGACGCTGGCCGGCATCCTGGCCGCTTTCGTCAGCTGGATTATCTTCGAGCTGACAGGCAACGGTCTGTTCCCCGGCATCGGCGAGGGCATCGCCAATGCCTTCTTCACCAACGAGGAGCAGAAGGGCAACCTCATGGGCGACTGCGCCGTCAAGGTGTCGGCCCTGCTCACCATTGGCCTGCTCTTGGGATTCTTCCTGTCGCTTGTCTTCCGCTACTTCGACGAGTATCGTAAGAAGGATGCGAAGATCTACCTGAAGATTCTCGGCATGTCACTGCTCTCAGGCATCATCGGCATGGCAGCCATGGCGGTGGGAGGCATCATCTTCTGCCTGTTGCTGTCAGCCATCGGCACTACCTATATCCCCTGGTACTGCTCACTGCCCGCTTACATCCTGTTCTCAGTCTGTGTGCCGCTGAGCCTCACCATCAAGTCGTCCATCCCGATGAAGAGCGCCCTCATTGGCGGTCTCATCGCAGCAGCCATCGGCTTCATAGTGCTGATGTGCGGCTCCATTGGCAACATCGGCTGGCTGAATATGCTGCTCGACTTCATCATCTACGGCGGTGGCCTGGGTGCTTCGCTCGTCACGGTACGTATGCTGGCAGAGCGTTACTTCCTGCTCATCAAGAACGGTGTGAAGGCCGGTCAGAAGATACCTATCCACAAGTGGATGAACGCTACCGGTGGCGGCAACAAGGTGACCATCGGTGCTACTGGCGACTGCGAGGTGCAGATGAACTGGGAGAAGAGCAACAAGGTGGCCAAGGAGCATGTACAGCTCTACATCGACCAGACGAAGACGCTGCCGATGCTGAAGGCCCTGGTGCCTGGCGTGCTCTACAACATGCGTTCCGAGCTGCCTGCCAACAAGCCCACGGTACTGTCCAATGGCGATACATTCAAGATTGGCGATACCATCTTCGAATATGTGGAGTCATAAGACCTACAGAAACGTAACTGAACACAAAAAGTACAAAGCCTTTGTACACAGTGTACATAGGCTTTGTACAGAGTGTACATAGGCTTTGTACATTTTCATACAGCATGGAAAAAGAAAAATACGAATGGGGCGAGGGTGTTTTCACGCTTCTCTCCTGGTTCAAGAAAGACCGCGTGAAGCAGGCGCGAGTCCTTGTGGCCGGTGCCGGCGCACTGGGCAACGAGGTGGTGAAGAACCTGGCACTCTTCGGTGTGGGACATATCTATGTGGCCGACTTCGACCGCATCGAGATTTCCAATCTCACACGTTCCATCCTCTTCCGCGAGGAGGACGCCTACAGCCACGCCTACAAGGCCGACATCGTGGCGAAGCGTGCTCGGGAAATCAACCCGCAGATTGAGGTGACGCCCATCGTGGGCAACCTTTTCTCAGAGGTGGGCTTCGGTCTCTACCGCTCCGTCGACGTCATCATCGGCTGCTTAGACAGCCGTCTGGCCCGCTACCTGCTCAACCGCATGGCCATGCGTGCCGGCAAGAGCTGGATTGACGGCAGCATCGAGAACCTCACCGGTGCTGTCAAGGTCTACAGCCCTGGCATCAGCTGCTACGAGTGTGGCTTGTCGCGCGACGAGTTCAACAACATCATGCTGCGCACAGGCTGCGCCGATGTGGTGCGCACGCAGACCGAACACGGACGCATCGCCACCACGCCCATCAGCGCCAGCATCGTAGGCGCCCTGCAGGTGCAGGAGGCCATGAAAATTATCCACAAGGATGATGTGACGGGAAATGCAGAAGCCACCGAGGCCCAGATAGCCCGGAAAGCTCAGGAGGATAAGGAAGCAGAGGAAGCACAGAAACCACTCATCCAACTGGTCAAGCCCATCAACACCATCAAGCCTGCTCAAGCCCTCAAAGCAGCACCGCCCTTCAAGACGCTGGAGGGCAAGATGCTGCGCTACGAAGGCATGACCTGTACTACCAACATCTACCGCATCGGAGCCTGGAAGAACAATTGCCCCGCCCATGAGCGCTGGGAGAACGTCATTGAATGTAAGGAACTCTCGGCCAAGATGACCGTCGGCGAAGTTTTGGAGAAACTAAAGGAAATGCTCGGTGTGGAATGGGCAGAGATCAACATGGTGAACAACAAGTTCATCGACGTCATCGTCTCCGACCATCCTGAAAAGGAATTCCAGGTGATGATACCTGAGTCACACCTCGACGACTACATCAAGCAGGACAACGAGCTGCGTCAGCTCAGCTATCGCACCCTCATCCACAAGCATTTCTTTGAGAACATCGACGACCGCTTCCCTTATCAGCAGCTCACCCTGCAGCAGATAGGCATCCCGCCCTACGACGTGCTGATGGTGTCCTCCGACAAGGGCGTGTCCTACATCGAACTTACCGCCGATGCCTTCTAAGCTGCCCACCGACATCAACGTAGAACTGCTCCTCCCCTACTACCCCACCGGCAAACTGAAGGTGGAGTTGAAGGGCTTGCACAAACGCAATACGTACAACGACGTCATCGACACAGAAATTGTCGACGATGATGTCATGCATGTCACCGTAGGCCGCAACAGCATCTACAACTCGCTGCCGGAATATATCTTCCATCCCATCGACCGCTTCGACAACATCCCGGAATACGAGGCCAAGGAGCGCTACCAGGAGGAGATAGACAAGCAGGAAGAAGAGATACGCAAGGCCTATCTCTTCTTCGCTCCCATTGACGTGTTGCTGCTGAGACTGCGTTCCCAAGTGCGTGAGACTATCAGGCCACTGGGCAGCGAAGACCTCGTGATGCAGCAGATTATCGGCGACAGCATCACCGACGAGCAGCGCCAGAACCGCTTCATCAAGCAGCTCATACCCTTCCTCCCCTCATGCAAGTATATCCGCGGCAACCGTACGCTCATCACGTTCATGCTGCGCAAGATTTTCATGGAAGAAGGTCTCTGCATGAAGCCGAAAAAGGAAACACGTCAGTTCACCGACGAGAAGCCGCGCTACGAGGACAAGCTCGACATGACGCTCGGCGATTGTTACGTAGGCAACACCTATAGCGAAACCATCAGCTACTACGACATTTACTACTGGTCTGACGACGAATGTAACGAGGCTTTTCTGAAGTTTCTCGACGAAGTGGAAATGCTGCGCCTGTTCATCAAGGATTTCTTCCTCTCCATTGAGGAGGACATCGCTTTCGACATCCAGCACGACGAGCCGCCGTTGCGCCTTGCCGACGACGTGTTCTTCAACTACCTGAACTATAATACAAACATATAACCTATGCCAAAAAGAATCAGTTGGAAAAAAGGCATGCGCCTCACCGATGAGGTGCTGAAAGCAGCCGACGACTGCACCTCCGAATACATCACCCAAGCGATGGCGCTGGCAGCCACAGGCCGTTTCGGGCTCATCCCCACACTCAAGCCCTTCGAACTGCAGCTAAACGTCGTCAAAGGCTTCGTGGATGTGGAGGCGCTATCCTGCACAGCCATCACACGTGGCGGCATCCTCATCGATGCCCACTACGACACCAAGTTCACCAACACCATCGACGGACGTGTGCAGATACCAAACGAGGATGAGAAAGAGTATATCCTTACCATCAACGCACGCCCAGACGACTGGCAGGACACATCCGACGGCTATATGGAGCCCAATTATTACTTCAAGCTCATTGGCCCCAAGACCGCACTGCCCGAGTATGGTCTGCCTATCGGACGCATCATTTACGATGACGGATGGCGCGAGGACAATGTCAACTTCGTACCGCCCTGCCTCAGCATTGCTGCCCACATGAAGTATATGCAGCTCTTCCAGCAGTTTGTACAGATGCTGCAAAGCATCGACGACACCACCCACAAGCAGACGGAAAGCGCAGCAACCACAGCACTCAGCATCTTCTGGCCGGTAGTGCGCGAGCAGCTCATCACCGTCAACACCAGCCTCGACACCCTGACGCCACAGCAGTTGCAGGCCAGCGTGCAGAAGGTGGTATCGGCTTTCGTCGTGGCATGCGACCTCGACGAACTCATCGATCTGGAGGATGCCGAGACCTTCCGCAAGTATTCCACCACACCCTACAGTTATCGCACGGGGTTAGTGCGCATCAAGCAGGGCTTGGCCATGTGCTATGCTATCAACGAGAAGGTGGGCAAATTCAATCTCATCGTCAAGGAAAAGCCCAAAGAGCCAGATCCAATCATAGAACAGCCAAAGGTCGTTACACCGCCGCCACCCAAACCTAATCCACGCCGATTCTGGGAGGGTAAACAGATATGAGTTTCATCAGCACCCCTGTCACCTATATCGAGCCTTCGCTGCGCTTAGTGCGCAACATCGAAGACCACATCACCAAGCTCGACAACTTGGTGGAACTGATTGTGTTCACACCGCGTGGCTCCTTCGCTGCCGACCCCGACTTCGGCTTCGAATACTGGAACCATGAGTTCTCCAACGTTCACTACCGCGAATTCAACGTCAACCAAGGTGGACAGGGCGGCGGCACCCTGCAGAACGACATCACGAAGAAAGAGTGTGAGGACAGCATCCGCGACAGTCTGGCCACTTACGAGCCCATGCTGAAGGATGTCACCGTCAACATCGTTCTCAACTCGGCTGCCGACAAGGGTAGCCACCGCAAGAAGATACCCTCCAAATATGAACTCAACGTCGTGGTCGACGGCAACCTCGACGATGGTCTCGGCACACGCCGCCGCTACCGCAAGATTGTTGTGTTCCTCGTGGAGCCCACCGTAAAGAAATACAGAGGATAGTGAATAGTGAATAGTGAACCCTCAACTCTCAACTCTCAACTCTCAACTCTTAAGAGATGGATGTAGATTTACAGAAAAGAATCAACGAAGCTGTTCAGGCCCTGGGACAAATCTCGGCACAGCCCATCGACTTCAGTCAGATGGATCCTGTGGCGAAGATGATGCTGGTGGCACTGGTCAGCGAATCACAAAAGATACAAGACTACGCCGACAACTCCACCGACCGCATCGTGGAGCGCTTCTGCACCGACTTCATACCGCGCCAGAAGGTGGATGCCATGCCCGCCGTGTGCATCCTACGCCCACTGCTCAAGACACGGAGTGAGGGAGGATTGGTGCCTGTGGGCTCAGGAGCGGAGTTTGCCTATAAGGCTCCAAACAGCAAGACACCACTCAACTATATTCCGCTGTTCAACACGAGCCTTCTGCCCTACATGGGGCTTTACATGTTGAACTACCGACAGTTGCGCTTTGCCGGCAATATTGTTGACATCGAGATGGACAAGCCCAACCATCTGTGGGTAGGCATCTACACCAACAGCGAGCTCAACAACATGAAGGGTATCTCCATGATGATTAAAGGCACCAACGGCATCACACCAGAACATATCAGCGTAGGCGCCACCAATCATGAGCTCGACTTCTCGACCATGCACGAGATGGAGAACATCGAGATGGCGGAGCCCTTCGATGCTCAGCAGTCGTCAGACCAGTTCTTCTCGCTCATCGAGAACTGGAAGGAAAACCTCCTGAACATCAACGACGGAACCATCGTCTATATCACCGACGACACCAACGACCGCGACATCTTCAAGCCGCGACAGTATCCGCGCATGTTTCAGCAGTGGCTCGAAAGCGAAGTGCTCGACTACTTCGACCCCAGCACCATCTGGCTCCGCTTCGACTTCCCCGAAGGCTATGTCGTGCCCAACGATGTGGAGATTCTCTTCAACGTCCTCCCCGTCACCAATGTCGATGTCTGCTCGCTCATGCTCACCCAGGCACAGCCCATTGCCAAGCTCCAGCAAGCCGACGATGCCTTCTTCCTGCGCATCCTGGAGACCAGCACCATGGCCAACCGCCAGGGATTCAACATGACACAGGACGAAATCATCGTCCGCGACTTCGATGCGCAGTGCTACAACAACGGCACCCTCTACCGCGACGTGCGCAACCTCTATAACCGCTTCATCGACGACTACTACGCCTTCATCGAGTACAACGGCATCAAGGACGGCGAAGTGCTGAAGACACTGCGCGAAACCATCAACCTCTTAGGCAAGAGCGTAGGACAGCAGAATGAGAAGTTCAAGTTCGACAGTGGCACCTTCGTCATGAAGAACATGAACCAATACCCGCCCACCAACTCCACGAAGGTGAGCTTTATCACCACCATGGGACGCATCGGCAACAGTCCCCGCTCAGGTGAGAAGATGGAGAACAAGAACGAACCCGCCTTGGAGCAGGATGCTCCCGTCATCGTCTCTGCCATGGGAGGCTCCGACAAGGCTTCCGTCGACGAGCGCTATGAGCAGCTGCGCTATTTCGCACTGACCAACGACCGTCTCTACACCCGCATGGACATTGACGCCTTCTTGCGCAAGGAACTGATGGCAGAGTTCGGCAAGGAAGAGTTCCGGCGCATCTTCATGAAGATGAGCATCGAGGGAGCCGCCGGTGCCGGCACCCTTCAGCGCGGACTTTACATCAACATCGAGTTCAAGGATCACAAGAACTACCGTCATGCCAGCGAGATAGCACTCGACAGGCTGTTGGAGCAACGCATACGCAACCGCTCCTGCATCGCCATGCCTATCATCATCACACTGAAAGACCTCGAAGAGAACTAACTGTCCCTGTCAAGTCATCAGAAGCTGACAATATCATCAGCAATGGAATACAAATACCATCACAATCCCCCTTACGAGAGCGGCAACGAAATTTACGTGTTTCAGGATCGTCTGAACTACATCCGTAACACTTACCACTTCGGCTGGGATCACATCAATGCCGACGGTGTCTACGGCCGCCGCACCCGTAACGCCGTGAAGGGATTCCAGAGCTATTTCATGGGAACAGGAAATGGTGACTTAGACGAAAAGACCCAGGCCCTGATCAACTCAAAGTTCTATGAGTGCCAGCGCGGCTATTCGGCCTCGACAGATGTAAAAAGATGTTACAACCCCACCTACAATTATATTGACCAGGGTTATGCCGACATTGCCAACTGCACTGCCGGACCGCCAATCATTCGCCCTTCAGGCGGCAATTCCTTTTCTGAAACTGCCAACAAAGCTCCCAAAGGCGGCGATGACATGGGATTCTCACTGGAATACTTCAAGAAGAACTACGCCGACAATTTCTATTCTTTGTGCGATGACATCAGAAGTATTTTTGCCGAAATCATTGATTTGCCTATAGGCAAGAAGATGGTAGAAACAGCCATCACCAAGCTAAAGGCATTGTTTCCTAAAATCAGTAATTTCTGCCAAATGGTAGCCGACGACTGCGCCCGTCTTGGAAGTATGGTAGCAGCTAAGGTTGACAAGTTCTTACAGCCCATTAAACGCCACGCTGACAGACTGATAAAAGCCATCAAAACGAACCCAAGTGGTGAGATTTCAAAACTCACAAAAGGTAGCAAAGGTGGAGTTGTAGGCCTGGTAACTGCGGGGCTTCCCATGGTTTACTATCTCATCCGATGGATTATTGCTGCTATATCGGGCGGCGATACCGAATATTTTAAGCAACAATTCTTTAGCAACCTCAAGAGCTTTATCGGTGCTGTGATTATCATGGTAGTGATCGAGTTGGCTGGCATGGCTATTGCTGCTGCGGGGGTTGCCAGCGCAACGGTAGGCCTTGTCGTTGCCATCATCACCATCGTTGTAGCACTCCTCGACATCTTAGTCATGGGACTGACCGACAAGGGCTTAGGCGACTGGATTATGACTGGCCTCGACAAATTAGGTACTTCCATCGGCGACTCCATATATTATGCCCTGCACCCTAACACACCAAGATCCATCACTGAAGAAGAAGCGAGAGAACTGGAATTGGCAACCGTCGACATTTAAGGTCATGCCGCACCTGCATTGCCATGTAAATCATCTCACCGAAAGACGTAGAAGAAGACTAACCAGCGTAACATGGAGTACAGCTATAATAGCACCCGCCCCCTGCAGCAAGGAGATGAGATATGCCTCTACCAAA
Source organism: Prevotella sp. (assembly GCA_016285055.1). Lineage (GTDB taxonomy): Bacteria > Bacteroidota > Bacteroidia > Bacteroidales > Bacteroidaceae > Prevotella. The sequence continues at coordinate 6,565 of JAEEPZ010000027.1, read as the reverse complement.
AGAAGCTGAACTTAGTCCGTGATGTGTATCATGGCCTGTGGGTTCACTTGAATCCTGATGGTGTCTTTGGGCGCAATACGCGAGATGCCGTCAAGGGCTTCCAAATATTTGCAAACCTCAGTCCAACGGGGGTTTTAGACGACAACACCCAGAGAACTGTTACGAGATACGCCATCTGCACCCCGCAGTTCTACGATTTATTCCAGCGGATTATCACTTCCAATCCATTCAATGACAACGACTTGTCAGATCCAGAGATACAAGATGCACCGCCGACAATTCAAGAAAACCCAACCACGCCGCAGTTCTATGACATCAAAGTATCACCTTCTTCGGATTTGGCAACAGAGTCTGGAAGAGCCAAATACATCTATCGCTATCTGACTGAAAAGGGAGGGCTGCAGCAAAACCTGGCTCTTGGAATCATGGCCAACATGTACAGGAGGACAAATGGCATGCTTTTCCCCTACAACAAACTAACTGTTGACATCAGGGAAAAGACAAAGACACAGATGGGCGGCGGATTGTTAGGATTTGTATATTCCAGGTCATTAAGAATGGCAAAAAAAGTGGGGTGTGTCCCTATCATCGAAGAGATGGAAAAGTATGCAAGAGCATATAAAGGCTCTCCGCTTTGTCCAGCAGCTGAAAGATACATGTTGGAAAAGTTCCCCAATGGTTATCCTATTCCTATCGATACTCAAATTCAAAATTCATTGGATTCAATGGAGAGTAGATGTCCTTCACTGAAAAAGACACCTTTCAACACGCCGAAAGAGGCATGCATCGCATATCTTTATAATGTTAACAATCCGGCTAAGAAAAACGAAAAAGATCCTGAGAAAAGGAAGCGTAATGAAGGAAGATGGGACAGACACGGTAAAGAAATATTAAGATTATTGGGAATGTAAACGACACTTGGTTCGTTTGAGAACAAAACAGCAGATTTCACATCTTCATATCATCACATATTCTGGATATTCGAAAAGCACACGAATAGTTTGTCATGAGAAAAGCAATTACATCCATTGCGCTCTTATTACTCCTGTCCATCGGCAGCTCACACGCCCAGTCGGCCAGCGACATCCTGGCTTACATTGAGAAGTACAAGAGCATCGCCCTCGACCAGGAGCGCCGCCATGGCATCCCTGCCACCATTACCCTGGCTCAGGGCATCCTGGAGAGCGGTGCCGGAAGGAGCGGCCTGACGCGCAACTCCAACAATCATTTCGGCATCAAGGCACTCGGAGGCTGGAGCGGCGGAGTCTACAAGGCATGGGACGACGAGCCGCAGAAGAGCTCGTTCCGCGTCTATGCCACAGCAGCAGAGTCATTCGAGGATCACTCGAAGGTGCTGCTCGCTCCCCGTTACCGCTCACTCTTCACGAAAAGCATCTACGACTACCGCGGCTGGGCCATCGGCCTGCAGAAATGCGGCTACGCCACTGCAAAGAACTATGCCGTGGCACTCATCGGATTCATCGATACCTACAAGCTCTACGCCATCAACGGCGGTGTGAAGCTGCGCGCTGGAAAGACGGTCGTCATCACACAGACGAAAGGCTCGGCAGCACCCACCTTCGACGCCGAATGTCAGATGGACGAGGAAGAGCAGTCCGAGGAAGAGCAGACCGTAAAGGAGGTCGTCACACGTTATGTCGTAGACATCAACGACGTGGCCTGCACCATCCTCTACCCCGGCACCACGCTCTCCAGCATCTCCATGCAGTATGACATCCCGAAGGACCTGCTGCTGGAGTTCAACGAGGTGGTGGTGGAAGAAGAGCTGCACGAGGGCGACATCATCTTCCTCGACAAGAAGAAGAAGAAGTTCACCGGTCCGAAGGACTTCTACACAGCTCGCGAGGGCGACTCGCTCTACGGCGTCTCACAGCAGTTCGGCATCAAGGTGACCAGCCTGGCCAAGATGAACCGCATGGAGGTGTCGGAGAAGTTGCACCCGGGCGACAAACTGAAACTCAAATAAATCACCGACGATGCATTTGACGGATGAAACACATTCTCAAATCTCAAACCACGAAAAAAAACAAAATCAACATAGATGATAGATATTAGAGAATACATTGACAATGGCAAGGCCTTCGATGGCAAGTACAGACTGATTCGTCCGCTCAGCACTTCTGGCGGCACCGCCGACGTATGGCTCGCTCTCGACCTCAACACCGTGAAGGACACTGACAACATAGGCGACCTGCGCGGCATGAGCGACGAGGAGATAGAACAGATAGGACTGGTCGTCGCTATCAAGGTGTACCGACCCCAGAACGCACTCGACATCGAGGGTGAGCAACGCTTCCGCGAGGAATACATGATTGTGTTCAACTGCCATCACACCAACCTGATTCACCCCACACACTTCTCCATCTTCCGCGAGATACCTTACCTCGTGCTGCCTTATTGCAAACTCGGCTCAGCAGAGCGCCGCATCGGCAAGTTGGAAGATGACGAGGCTAAGTGGAAATTCGCATCCGACGTGGCAGGAGGCCTGGCCTATCTGCACGCACTCGAGCCGCCCATCATCCACCAAGACATCAAGCCGGGCAACGTCCTCATCGACGACAGCCAGAACTACTCCATCACCGACTTCGGTATCAGCGCCAAGTCGGGAGGCGTCAGCGACCGCGACACTTTCGAGGAAGAAGAGCGTAGCGGCACCATGGCCTATATGTCGCCAGAGCGCTACCGCGAAGATGCTGAGCCCAGCACAGCAGGCGACGTGTGGGCCTACGGAGCCATGCTCTACGAGATGATCACCGGGGCCGTACCCTTCGGCGAACAGGGTGGCTGGGCACAGGTGGAAGACCCCACCGCCATGCCGAAGATACCCACCGACATACCTGTCGACATGCAGCGCCTCATAGCTGCCTGCCTCGACCCCGACCCGGAGAAACGTCCCACGGCAGAATACCTCAGCCAGGCCACAGCCGCACACCAGTATCCGCTGAAGCCAAAGAAGACAGGACTCATCATCGGCATCAGCGTCCTCGTAGCACTGCTCATCGGCATCGCTGCCACATGGCTCCTGCGCTCTCCCGAGGTACAGATTGTCACCGAGGAGGCAGAGCTGCGACCCGCAGAGGAAATCTTCGACGAGGCAATGGCACTGGTCAGCATCAACGACACTGACTCGCTGCAAGCGGGCCTGGAGCTGATGAGAGAGCTGAATGCCCGCAACTATGTGCCGGCCATCTACGAGCTCGCCTTCACCTACGGATGGTACTCCGACAGCGCCTCACTCAACCGCAAGCGCCTGCTGGGCATAGAGGTTGACAACATGTACCTGCCGAAGGAACGCGACTACAGCAACATGGCCATAGCCTACTTCACCAAAATCAAGGAACTCAACGACTCCAACTACGCCGACATCAACGCCAATGCGTGCTATCGCTTCGCATGTTATTACGTCATGCCTAATAAGGTGTTCGTGCAGAACTTCAAGGATGGCAAGGACTTCCTTCTCAAGGCACGCGAATGGGCCGTCATAGCCGACGACAAACCGCTGCTGGAACGCATCGATGCCGGCCTCGCTACCTTTTAGTAAGTTGAACAGTTTTTTTTAACAGATTATCAACATGAAACACATCGTTTGTTTTTTCATCGCCTTCCTCTCCTTCGGCCATGCCCACGCACAGGTGGCCCAGTGGCTTGTACCCCCACAATACGATGACATCAGCATTCCTGCCGACGTCAACGTCGTCGTGGCTCAGCAGGGGCTCGATTACTCACTGTGGAGCGAAGGAAAATGCGTGGCAAAAGTTGAGGGCGACCTCTACCCATATCACGAGGGATATGCAGTAGCCACAGAACCAGCCACGGCCAACATTATCGCCATCTATGATGCCGAAGGCAAGAAGACCGATGTAAAAAAGATGCATCTCCAGTTGGGATGGGGACACCCCTATGTCCACGACAACTTCCTCCTCGTTCACGACGGCTCCTACTTCTACTACATGGACATAGAAGGTGGCGTAGAGCCGCAGCCCTTCTACTCTGCCTTCCCCTTTAACCACGGCTATGCCTCATGCTTCACCTACGACAACCTGCGCAAGATGAAAGACCCGCGCCACATCCTCTTCGACGAAGACCTGCAGCCCGTGACCTTCGCATGGCAGGGAAAGCCGTTCAAGAGCGAAGACGTGGATTTCGTTTCCTCTGTCAACGATGAGGGCCTTGGCATCGTCGGTGCCAAGGGCAAGCTCTACTACTTCCATGCCGAGGACGGCAAGCTCACACCCGTCCTGCCTACTGCCAGCGACACCAACATCAAGAACCAGGCACATTTCTCTGGCGACATCAACAACAGCTTCCGACAGCTCAGCGACTCCACGCAGCTGCTCACAGTACGCTGCGGCAAAGGCAACATCAGCATCACCTTCGAGACATCGACGCTGCTGCCCCTCAGCATCGCCTCCGACCAGGAAGAGCGCATCTTCAAGCGCAAGCCAGCTGCCACAGGCCCCACAGCCTCCAAGCTGCGCGCCGTCCGCGATGTCAACAATGAAAAGATGGCGCTCTACATGGGCGACAACGAGATACTGCCGGGACAGTTCGACGACATCAGCTGCTCAGGCGACAAGGCTCTCGTCACCATCAACGACAAGCTGGGACTGCTGCGCGTACATGCCGACGACCATTTCATCTTCAGCCTCAACAAGGGCGATGCCATCGGATTCCGACACAAGCGCTTCTACACCTCCATACGCCTCATCATGCCGGCCTACATCAATCCTGATGAAACACGCATAGAGGTGGAGGACAATTCGGGATGCCAGATAGACAAGATTACAAAGGAGACGAGAAAAACATCCGACGGCAACTCCATAGAGTACAACTGCACACTCAACTGTCCGCTGAACGTTGGCGACGAACCACAAGAAATAGGCTACCCCGTCTACATCGTCTATGAGGGACTACGAACGCCCATAGAGACAGCCAACGCACAGGTGTGGCACTCGAAATACTACACCGTCGACGTCAACGACGATGATGTCAACATCTCGGGCAACACGCTCAACTTCACCATGAACGTCAGTGCCGACCGACTACAGGGCGAGGACGTCTATCCCTTCAAGCCCACACTGGTCACCGATGTGCTTGACTTCGACATACAGAAAGTGTCAGACACACGCTACAAGTGCAAGGTATTAAACATTAAGGAAGGCATGAACATCATCATCGTGCGCATTGAAGAAGAAGGCTGCCCGCCTGCCGACTACGAATTCGAGGTGGAATACAAGAAGCCTACTCCTGCCTCCAACGGCCAGAACACCGTGACGATGAAGAAAAAGAAAAAGGTAGCCCCACCCCCCAAGCCACAACCCTGGGTGCCTGTTTTGCAAATCTAACAAATTAGAGGAAAGGTAGTTATGAAAATCAACATCAGCGCAACCACCGACGTAGGACACAACCGCGACAACAACGAAGATGCCTACGCTTTCTGTCCCGACCTTACCAGTTCAGACTGGCGACGCAACCACACCGACGGATACATCACCCTCGGCTCACAAGGCTCACTGCTCATCGTGGCCGACGGCATGGGAGGCACCAATGCCGGAGAGGTGGCATCGGCAATAGCCATCGACACCGTCAGCAAAGCCTTCACACCACAGGCAGCCAAAGAGGCTGACAACGACGAGCGACGGCAGACACTCCTCACACGCGCCATCAGGGATGCCGACAAAGCCATCAACAAGCACATGGTGGACCATCCTGAGACAGCAGGCATGGGCACCACCATCGTCGTATGCTGGATTTACGGCGACAAGGCATACACCGCCTGGTGTGGCGACAGCCGCTGCTACCTCTACAACGACAAGGGGCTGAAGCCGCTCACCAAAGATCACTCCTACGTGCAGGAGCTCATCGACAAGGGCGTCATCACCGAGGAGGAGGCATTCACCCATCCCGACAACAACGTCATCACCCGAGGACTCGGCGACTTCGACTCACCGTGCATACCCGACCTCAATATCACCGACATACATGCCGGCGACACCGTCCTGCTCTGCTCCGACGGACTCTGCGGATACTGCACCGACGACATGATAGCGAAGGCCCTCGCCGACAGCAGCGACACCGATGTCGACACCTGTGCCGACAACCTGCAGCAGCTCGCCCTCAATGTGCCGGGCGACGACAACATCTGCATCGTCCTCGCATCGCTCCTCGACGACGACGATCCCCGGGCCGTCACCGTCGGACCTCTACGCCGTTTCCTCCACAGGCTGTTCGGCAAAGACTGACCGCAGCCGGCAGCACATCATCACCCACAAGTCCCGAAGGGGCGACAGAACATGCTCATCATGTCTGTCGCCCCTTCGTTTTGTGGTAAGCACTCGAAGAAGAGTAGCCATCGAAATTGGCTCATTTCAGATGGTTTGTAACCATCCCACTTTCGACGTCCCCCCCATAAAAAAAGGCAATGATATAGCAGTTGACCTATTCATGCGCAGCCATCCCCTCCCTTCAAGGGGAGGGGCAGGGGTGGGGTCTGTAATGTCAGTAATGTTCTTTGCTGCCACTTCTTTGCAGCCCACTCTTCGCT
>JAEEPZ010000026.1 GCA_016285055.1 Prevotella sp. | reverse complement strand
CACACAAAAGTCCCGAAGGGACGACAGACCCTGCGCATCGGTTCCGTCGTCCCTTCGGGACTTATTTTTGTGTCGCCTATTAGCAGGGGCGATGCCCCTGCCTGTAATCCGTCGTCCCTTCGGGACTTTTTGCCGTTCCTTGCCCGCCTCACGTGGTCCCTGCGGCGGTCAAGGTGATAACCTTTTTCCCAAATTGTTTTTCTTGTTTTTATTTGTTTTTATTGGTTTTTTCTTAGGCCGCTTCGCGGTATCAACTCACATAAATAGCGACGCAACTATGTCACTCCATCCGTACAGCACGAATAATGTAGGCTGGAATTGGATGTTTTTTCCCTGTTTTTTTGTAATTTTGTCGCCAAATTGCGAGAATAGAAAGATGAAAGATTTGACTGTATGAAGAAACTGCTTATCATCATGGCTTTGCTTCTGTCGGTTGCAGGACTGAAGGCACAGAGCATAAGCCACATCGAGACTACGAAAAACTGGTACTATATCTATGACCAGGATGGAAAGAAAGCAAAGACCCTCAGTGCAACTATTGGTGAGTTGCAAGGGTTTAGTTCGTCATTCTTTGTTGTCAAAAACGGATCGTGGTACTATATCTACGATGCAACAGGCAAAAAGACAAAGACTCTAAGTGAGTCGACTGTCGGAAAAGTACTGTCTGTTGCTGGAGAAACGTTCACCAGTCAAGTAGGCTCCTGGATCTATACTTGGAGCAAGGAGGGTAAGAAGATAAGTACAAGGGCAGGAGGCTGATGGATGGACAAGCGCTACCAATCCAAAACAACAAATTCTGGAGTGAAGATGTGTTATTTTGGCAAGAAAGTTGCTGCTCAGCACTTAAAAGTTAGCCCTCACTACTTTTTTCTAATGAAAATTGAGTAATTTTGTAGCCGATTAGAAACAAATGAGACCAATATGATAGACAAGATTATCGACTACAACAAGACTTTCGTAGAGCAAAAGGGCTACGAGAAGTATCTCACTGACAAGTACCCTGACAAGAAACTGGCCGTACTTTCTTGTATGGACACCAGACTAACCGAGCTGCTCCCTGCTGCTTTGGGGTTGAAGAATGGTGATGCTAAGATTATCAAGAACGCTGGAGGACTTGTTATCTCAGCTTTTGACTCAGCCATGCGCAGCCTAATTGTAGCCATCTATGAGTTGGGAGTAACGGAGATTATGGTTGTTGCTCACTCTCATTGTGGAGCCTGTCACATGAGCTATGACCACTTCCACCACGAAATGATAGCAAGGGGCGTGAGTGATGAAACGCTTGACACTATCCGCAAGTGTGGAATAGACTTAGACCAGTGGTTAGAGGGATTCAAAGACACTCCAACCTCTGTAAAAAAGACCGTGGAGACCATCAAGACCCATCCGCTCGTTCCGAAAGACGTTGTGGTCAGGGGATTTATTATTGATTCAGAAACAGGTTCATTAGAAGAGGTGAAATGAAATCTATTATCTTTCCATTTGTATTTGTAGCCTTGCTTTTTTGCTCTTGCCATCCTAGCAAAACAGATCAGGCTCAGGACTCTGATTCGCAAACGGAAATGCAAGATAAGCCGGTGGCTAATCCCTCGCAGAGTAAGATAACGGCTGAAATGGCATACGAGGGAGTCAATAACTACTGCCACAAAAAGTATGACTGGAGTGTGGCAGCGGACAATCCAGACATCATGTATATACAGATGGGCCAAGAGACGGAAACTGAGTATCAAGTGGTGTTCCGTAGCTATACAGGCGCATTTGTGTATTTCTATGTCGATAAGACAAGTGGTACTACAAAAATGGTGGAGAAAGGCTTCGGTGAGCACCAATCGCCATCCGAAACCATTAACCTGTTTGACTACTTAGAGAAGAAGCGCTGACGGACAGCCTACCGAAAGGCCATACGAAATAGTAAGGAGCAAGAAACGATGAACAGCAAGATGGATCCGATGGGAAGAGCCATTGCCGACTACTGGAAAGCTCGGAGCAGTGAGAGCCGCCAAGCCCGTTTGGATGGCCGAGTCGCGACGAGCAAAGACGAAGTCAAAGCCAAGAAGGCAGACAGGCTCAGAGTGTTCTCCCCGATGTTTGAGGAGGATGAGATACCCTTGACTACACTTTTCCGTACATACAAGGCTATGCCAACGATTGAAAGGAAAGCCCTTGACATGGCTACTGGCAAGACGCTTGATGTAGGTGCTGGGGCAGGCTGCCATTCGCTTGTCTTACAGGAAAAGGGCATCGACGTGACAGCCATTGATATTTCCCCGCTATCCGTTGAGACCATGAAAGAGCGTGGGGTGAAGAAAGCGTTGGAACAGGATTTCTTCACTCTGGAGGGACAGTACGACACCATCCTTATGCTGATGAATGGTATTGGCATTGTAGGAACCTTGGAACGTCTGCATGAGTTCTTCCGTCACCTTGACAAGATACTGGCTCCCGGAGGTCAGGTGCTGTGTGACTCATCTGATATATGCTATGTGTTCGAGACTGAGGACGGCATCATAGAATTGCCCGATGATATGGCTTATTATGGTGAACACAGATTTCAGATGCGGTACAAGGACACCATTGGCGAACCCTTCCCTTGGCTCTATATCGATGCTGACACCCTGAGAGAACGGGCAGCGAGGAATGAATATGCAGTCGAGGTGGTAGCTGAAGGTGAGCATTACGATTACTTGGCAAGAATAACGAAGAAATGAGCAACGCAGATGTTTATAGAAGCAAACCTACTCCTCATAAGAATGTATCATGACAGATACAAGCAAAGGCTATTTGTTCTCTTCTCGTTTTGTGGATAATAATGGTTTTATCTCTCGTTCAAAGATTCCCTTCTCAACAATCCTGTAGTGTGGCCGATATGCCTCACGATATTCTGGAGAATGGCTTATAGCGTATTTCCCGACTGTGAGGATGCTGTCAATAAGCTCACGGTCTTCCTGATAGCTGGGAATGGTTAGCTGCATTTGGTCAATAGTTCCAATAATCATGTGCCATCGGTCTCGCCAGGATTCTACTGAAGGCCTCCTGTCTGAGTTTGCACTGCGGATAAAAGCATCAAGCAGCAAATCTGCTGAAACCTTGCTCTCCTTGACGGCTCTGATACTGACTCGCACATACTGGCCGTCTATTCCGCACGGCTCACAGTACCAGGGCATCAAGTCATCAAGGCTGGTGGACTGTAGTTCTTCATCCAAGTATGACTTTACCCTCTGCTTGTCCGAAACTAAGTGCTCGGCTCCCATGTAGTCCTGAAAACAAGATTTATAGATGTCGAGTAACCGGGACTTAGGGTAGGCATCGAGCTGCTGATGAACGAAGTCCTGTATTTCCTGAACCGAAGAACTGACAGGCATCCCAGCTTCTTTCCATGCTACAATGCCACCTTTGAGATTAACGCACTTATAACCCACGTCAGCCAGTCTTCCGGCAGCATTAGCCGACCTACGACCACTTCTACAGTAGACGGCAATCTTCTTGTCGATGGGGAGTGCGGCCTTTGCTTTCTCCACGAAATCACTTTGTCCCTGATCGATAAGTACAGCCCCCTTGATATGTCCTTCCGCAAACTCGGCAGCAGTACGGACATCGAGCACCACGACGTTTGAATCTGCTGTCAGTTCAGAGAAACCTTGAACGTCAGTATTCTCGAAGTTTTGTTGGCCACAGGCTGATGTGAGCCCCAGTGTAGCCAGTAGGCAGGTGAGAATCTTTTTCATATATTCGTCCTATTATTCAAGTTTCACATTCGCTTAACTCCAACTTTTCCCGACAGGTGCCATGCCGCTTGAAGGTTGTCTGTGGAAAGCGGCAAAGGCGAGCGCTGTACCATTTCTAATACTTCTGGAAATGGTACTTTGCCCTCAGCTCAGCTTTCTTCTCTTCGCTTTGGGAGGTAAAGTAACCCTTCCAGCCTGGGCAAAAGTTAATATGCCAACGCCAAAACTTACCTAAGAATGAATTGGGCTTCTTGTCGTAGTGTGCCCTAAATTTGCAGTTCTCACATTGATGTGCCATACTATTTCTCGTTTGATTGGGCGACAAAATTACACAAAAAAAGAGAAAAACGCTCAATCCTTTAGTGAAGATGTGTTATTTTGGCAAGAAAATTGTTGCTCACCACTTAAAAGTTGGTCCTCGCCACTCTTTTCTAATGAAAATTGAGTAATTTTGTAGCCTCCTACACATCGTCCTTATCTGCCTCGCAGTCATCCGCTCGAGCTGAAGGTGAGCTTTACGATTACTTAGCACGAATAACGAAACATGGAACATAGCAGTATCATAGACCATTACCTGGCGATGCCTTATTGGGTGATTGACATCCTGCCCAAGCAAGTGCCGTCAAATGGCCGTGGGCAGTATTTCAAGATAGAGGGGCACTTCTTGAAAGAACCCCAATTTGGGGCGATATGCAAGAAATTCAGCAACGTCATCATCAAGCTGAACTGCTACTGCGATATTTCTGTGTGCAACGCACTTGGCGACTGCTCCGATAATCCACAGCCAGAATATATAGAGGAATGTCTGTCTTCCGGGAAAGCCGTCTATGTGGTGCTAAAGTCAGAGCATGCAATGATTGGCTTTTGTGGCGATGACCATTATATGACGCTATACAACCCTGACGAGAACTTGTTGGAACTTGTCAGTTCTCTGGCTCACTCTGAGGGGCTGTTTGTTTGGAAACCGGTTCAAAAAGAGAAGAAACATGATGGATTCACCACTGATGACCTGAAAGAGAAGGGAGGGACCTGCGATGTTGACTATATCGTGGGAGGGTACCAGGGCTGAAGGAGTTCTTTGGGTTTGAAAACAAATAATCAAGATATATGATGAAAAAGGTTTTATTCGCTGGAGCCGTCCTGCTGACGGGGACGCTTGCGCTGAATGCGCAGAGAGTTACAAAGTACACCACCACTGAGCATGCTCCTTGGGTCATGTCTAAGGCGGCGCTTGCCACGAAGGCCGATGGAGCGGTGGTGGCAACGGTGGACGGCACGGAGAAGGGCACGCCGTTCCGTGCCTGGGGAACGACGTTTAACGAACTGGATTGGGATGCCTTCAACCTGCTGAGCCGTGACGACCAGGACGAAGTGATGCATAATCTGTTTGCCAACGACGGCGACCTGCGGTTCACCCACGGCCGTGTGTCGATGAATGCCAACGACTATGCCCGCTCGTGGTACCAGTGCGACGACGTGGTGGGCGACCTCGGGCTGAAGTACTTCAACATCGAGCGCGACAAGCGTAACATCATCCCGCTGGCCCGTGCTGCACAGAAGTACTGCCCTCAGCTGCAGCTCTTCATGAGTCCGTGGAGTCCGCCCGCATGGATGAAGATCAACCAGGACTACTGCGTGCTGAGCAGTCAGTACAACACGCAGCCGAAGGAGAAGGACTATCTGCTCTACGAAGGCGGTCCAGTCGACCCCGACGAGATGAAACTCATGGGCGAGCGTACCGGTGTGTTTCCACGCCGCCTCGCCACGCAGGACTATTTCATTCAGGACCCGCGCTATCTGCAGAGCTACGCCGACATGTTCTGCCGCTTCATCTACCTCTATGCCGAGCAAGGGCTGCCTATCACGAAGGTGATGTATCAGAACGAGGCCTACAGCTACACACCTTATCCCGGCTGTGCCTGGACTGCCGAGGGCACGCTGCGCTTCAACAACGAATATCTGGCACCGACGCTTCGCAAGCTGCATCCGGAGGTGGAGCTGTGGATAGGCACATTCAACACCAACCGTCTGGACTATGTGCAGAAAATCATCGATGACAAGACGCTCCAGTCCAACGTGAAAGGTATTGCCACGCAGTGGGAGTGCCGTGAGAACCTGCCTCAGCTGAAGGAGCGCTACCCGCAGCTGCGCCTGATGATGAGCGAGAGCGAGTGCGGCAATGGCTCGATGGACTGGAAGGCTGGCGAGCACACCTTCTTCCTGCTCAGCGACAACCTCGGCAACGGTTGCGACGAATATTACAACTGGAACTTCATCCTCGCCGACAATGGCCAGTCCACATGGGGCTGGACGCAGAATGCCCTCATTCAGGTGGACAGCAAGACACGCCAGAAACGATACACCGCCGAATACTATGCCTATAAGCATTTCTGCCAGTTCGTCGCCCCGGGAACCGAGACGATAGCCTACGCCGGCCGCGACTACAGCAAGACGCCTGTCGTCGTATTCCGCAACGGTCAGCAAATCATTGTCACTGTGGGCAACTTCACCGATGCTGATGTATGCCTGAGCGTCAAGGTGAAAGGCAAGTATCTGAACGCAGCGGCTTCGCCCCACTCGTTCAATTCATACGTTATTGGCAAGTAAAAGATGAAAAAGGAATCTAATTTAACGTTTACCAAATACCCAGCAAAATGATGCAATTTAAAATAGGAATAGGTTGGAAAGCCTGTTATGATGACGAACGTAACCTCTATACAGCCAAGACATCGGACAGAGGAGATTTTCATCTCTATGAGATAAATGCGGAAATATACAACCAGCTCGGTGAGCCTGGCACAGATGCGGACGAACTGATTCGTTTCGGAAGGCATCTTTATTATAGTGAGGACAGTCCCATTGGCCCGCCCACCGATATGGTCATTGACGAGAACTATGCCGAGTTATGCTCGTGGGCAGATATTCAGAGAAGTGGCAGGGTCATGCCTAAAGCATTAACGGATATTGCTGTTGACCTTTGGGAGAATGAAGCGACCCGGGAACAAAGAAACAAACAGAGAAAAGGTAAATGAGCCGAGCGCGTGATGATTTGCGTAGCACCGCAGGCATATAAAAAGCCCTGAAGGGGCGGCAGAATACAGCCTGTATTCCGCCGCCCCTTCAGGGTTTAACGGTATTGCTCTTTAAGAGTTATGCCTTGTCGGGATGGATGGCCTTCCACACACCTGCAGCCAGAGCGCCGCCTGCGAAGGGGCCTACGATGAACACCCAGAGCTGGCTCAGGGCATCGCCACCGGCAAAGAGGGCGGGACCGATGCTGCGTGCAGGATTCACCGATGTGCCCGTGAAGTGGATGCCAACCAAGTGGATGAGCACCAGCGACAGACCGATGGCCAGGCCGGCGAAGTTGTTGGTGGCACCGTTGGTCTTCGACGTAGTGCCGAGCACAACGAGGACGAAGAGCATGGTGAGCACAGTCTCGACAATGAGGCCGTTGAGCACGCCAAAGGCACAGCCATTGGCACCCGTGTCGGTGGTGATGATGGCGCTGGGCTCAGCTGTTGAGACAATGACCTTCAGCACAGCGGCGGCCAGGATGGCGCCGATGACCTGGAACACCATGTACATGCCACAGTCCTTCGAGTTCATGCGTCCGGTGAGGAAGCAGCCCAGAGTGATGGCGGGATTGATGTGGCAACCAGAGATGCCACCGATAGTGTAGGCCATAGCCACTACTGCAAGACCAAAAGCAAAGGCGGTGCCTACGATGCTGGCTGTGTCGCTGCCACAACCCAGAGCCACGGCTGTGCCGCAACCCAAGAACGTCAGTGTGAACGTTCCGACAAGTTCTGCTAAATACTTCTTCATACGTTTGTTGGTTTAAAAAGTGAATATAAAATAACGTTTGATTTTCTACATCCAGCAGTTATCTTGTTGCAAAATTAAGAAAACTTTGACATCAAGCAAAATATTTGACCATTTTTTTTTACAGCAATTTGTTGTTTTCGTCATTTTTGTGTACTTTTGTAGTCCAAAACGCTTAAAGAAACAAACTATCAACGAAAACGTACAAAACTAATTGAAAAATGAAAAACAAAATTTACTTCCTGCTTGCTTTCGCACTGATGCTCTGTTCCGCAGGCTTCGGTGCAAAGAAGGTGCACACCTTGGGCGACAGCACCATGGCTCCCTACGAAGAGAGCCAGACCGCCACCCGAGGCTGGGGCATGTATTTCGGCAATTTCCTCACCAACGGGTGGACCAGTGTGAACTATGCCAAGGGCGGACGCGACTCGCGCGGCGGCTACAACGAGCTGTGGCAGAATGCGAAGAACAACGTCCAGGCCGGCGACTACGTGCTCATACAGTTTGCCCACAACGACGAGAAGCTGGGCGGCGCCGACCGCGAGGCCGTATACAACTATTATATATCTAAGGGCATGACCACCGAGGCTGCCGCCTTGGACACCCGCGGCACCACGCCATCGACCACCTACAAGCAGTGGCTCACCAAGATAGTGGACGAGGTGAAGGCCAAGGGCGCCGTGCCCGTGCTCGTGTCGGCCGTCTGCCGCTGCTATTTCTCCAACGAGAAAATCACCCGCGCCGGGCGGCACGACCTGGGCGACAAGTTCACCATCCTCACCGACAACGGTCTGGTGGAAGGCAACAAGGTGGGACCCGACGACCACACGATGGACTACTCCTACCACATGCAGCAGCTGGCCACCGAGTTAGGCGTGGAATTCATCGACATGACCACCGCCACTAAAGAACTGTATGAGAGCTATGGCTCGACGAAATGTAAAGCCACCCTTTTCAACGAGGGCGACAACACCCACTACAACACCACGGGCGCCCTGCTCGCCGCACGCCTCTGCGCCCAGCTGATGAAAGAGCAAGGCATTCTGAGCGACAACATCCTGGTGCCTACCGACCTCTCGGTGAATCCTGCAGCGGCCGACCTTGGCGACGGCTACAAGGGGCAGACGGCCGTGAAAGAGCTGACCTTGAACGGCTTCGGACTGACGCCTGCAGAAGGCACCATCAGTATAAAATCCACCGATGGAATCGAGCTTTCTTTAGACAAGAAGGTCTGGACAAGCAGCCTCAGCGTGGACTACAAAAACGGTACGTTGGTGCAGACCTTCTTTGCCCGCGTGCAGCTGGCCGACACCGGTCTGTTCACCGGCACCATCACCGCCACACTGGGCGACAAGAGCGTCGATGTGCCTCTCACGGTAAACGTCATCGAGCTGGGCGGCGGTGAGCCCTTCAGCGTCACCTGGCCCCTCACCGCCAACGACGACGCCGTCAGTGTGCCCGACGGATTCACCGTCGGCGGCTCTGTGACATACAGTATGCTCACCAAGTATGGCAACAATGCCGACTACGGCACCCTGGCCTACGTCGACGGCGGATGGACAAAGGCCGAGGATGACGACCCCAGCCGTTACGTACAGTTCAGCGTGCGCTGCCCCGAAGGTCAGACACTCGACATCAACAATATTACCATGTTCGTAGGCGCACGCGGCGGCAACGGCATGCGCTGCCACGTCTATTACTCTACCGACGGATTCCGCAACCGCACCACCATCTATGCGCCCACCTCCATGACCTCAAACACGATGAACAGCGTGGAGGCGCAACCAGTAGTCAGCTTGGAGGAAGGCGAGGAGCTGCTGCTGCGCGTCTATCCTTGGTACACCAGCGATGCCACGGGTAAGTATATTTGTATAAAAGACGTCACCGTGAGCGGACAGGTGAAGAACGCAGGCGGTGTGAACATAGAAGGCAGTATCCGCTTCAAGCTCGACAAGGGCGGCACTGACCAAGCCGACGAAGCCCTCTTTACGCCCGATGAGATGAAGGCCGGCTTCGCTGCCATGAAGTTCACGGCTGGCAGCGCACTGACCATGAACGGAACAACGACCTACACAGGGCAGAACAATGAGAAGACCGTGCAGACGGCCATCTACAACGGCACAGGAGCTTCCTTTGCAGGAGCCGCCACGGCCGACAACACGCTGACACTGACGCTGACGCCCGAGGACGGCTACCAATTTGTGCCGACGAAGGTATCTTTTGAGGGCGCCCGCTACGGCACCGACGGTGGCACGCTGACCGTCAGCGCCGAGGCGGGCAGCAACCAGCAGGTGCTCTGCGAGAAGGCCAACGTGAACCGCAGCGGCAAGAACCTCGACCTGATGCAGTTCAGCTATGAGCTGAGCAACCTCGTGGCATCGTTTGACGAGCCGATGAAGCTCAACTTCTCGTTCATCGGACTGGGCAACACCAAGACGATGGGCCTGTCGAATATCGTCATCGAAGGACAGCTGGTGGGCAGCAGTTCTACAACGACGAAATACACGCTGAACACCATCGTAGAGCCTGCCGAGGCGGGCACCGTCACCCGCGAGCCCGACCTCGCAGCGTATAAGGAGGACGCCGAGGTGACGCTGACTGCCACCAAGAACTTCGGCTATCGCTTCGTGGAGTGGCAGGACGGCGAGGGACAGCAGCTCTCACAGGAAGCCTCTTACATCGTGACGATGAATGAGGAGAAGACCGTCAAGGCCGTGTTCCAGCGCGTCCCCGTCTACACCGTCACCACCCGCGTCACCAACGATGCCGACCGCACGCTGGGCAGCATCACCCTGACCCCTAACGACCACAACAACCAGTATGAGGCTGGCACGGAGATAACCGCCAAGGCCAACGAGAGCAAAATCCTGAAGTTCCTGCAGTGGACCGACCCCTTCACCACCGCGTCATCTGGAATGGACATGCAGTCAGCTACCCGCGTCTTGACCGTCAACAGCGACATGGAGCTGGTGGCCAACTATGAGGTGCAGGACTTCATCGCCGTGTTCGACGCCTCGGCCAACAATTATTACGCCTATCCCTCCACCTCAGGCTATCCCTTCCCTGCCGACCTTACATGGGACAACGAGCGCAGCGCCTCGTCGGCTGTGGTGAAGGTGGCCGACGGCTCGCTGGCCTACACCAAGGATGGCGGCACACCCGTGGTGCGCAACCGCGAGGGTGTGGTGCTCGCCGGCATCAACGGCCTCTACCAGAACGGCTACAACACAACCGACATCGCCTGGCAGTTCCAGTTCTCAACGAAAGGCTTTACCACAGCCACCTTCACAGCCGACATGGCGGCCAAGAACATAGCTTCGAAGCAGTGGAAAGCCCTCATATCGACCGACGGCAAGGAGTTCAGCCCCATCGATGGCGCCACATGGACGATGACGGCCAACGTCATCATGCCGCTCGCCATCGAGTTGCCCGCCTCGGTCATGGGGCAGGAGAGCGTCTGTCTGCGCATCACGGGCGACGGCGATGAAAAGCTTTCGTCGAGCTATGCCTTCGACAAGTCTTTCGACGGCCTACAGTATTGCGACCACTCTGAGAGCGGCGTGGGCAACGTCTATGTGCTTGGCACCGCCGAGGTGGTGGCCGACGACGTGGCACCCGTAGTCACGGCTACGCTGCCCGCCAACGGCGCCACAGGCGTGAGTGCCACAAGCCGCATCACCATCAGCTACGACGAGCGCATCCAGCCCGCCACAGTGCCCGACGGAGCCGGTCCTGCCCTCATTGCCGCCAACGGCGAGAAGGCCGACATCGCCACCACGTGGAGCAGTCGCTCGGTGAGCTTCAGCTACATGGGCCTTAGCTACGGCACAGAGTACACCTTTACCCTGCCCGCCGGCTTCGTCGAAGACCGCTCAGGCAATGCCGCCAAAGGCCTCACCCTGACCTTCACCACCATGGAGCGCCAGCAGCCCCAGCCCCGCCTCTACGACGCTGTGGTCGACGCTGGGGGGAATGGGTCTTATGGGTCTTATGGGTCTTATGAGTCCTCTTCGTCCTCTTCATCCTCTTTATCCTCTTCATCCTCTGAGATACCTGTTTTCTCAACCGTGCAGGCCGCCATCGATGCTGCCCCCACCGGCCGCACGAAGCCTTGGCTCATCTTCATCAAGAACGGCCAGTATAAGGAGCACGTCGACATACCGAAGACAAAGCCCTATATCCACCTCATCGGCCAGAACCGCGACAAGACCGTCATCCTTGACAACAGGCTCTGCGGAGGCGACAATGCCGTGCACGTCAGCGTGGGAGCTACCGTCGTGGTGAACGCCGACAACTGCTTCTTCGAGAACCTCACCATGGAGAACAGCTACGGCCACGAGCAGCTGAACGGCCCGCAGGCACTGGCCTTGAACACCATGGGCGACCGCATAGCCATGAACGGCGTGGCGCTGCTCAGCTACCAGGACACATGGATCACCACGTCCACATCGAACAACCGCCACTACATCAAGAACTCGGTCATAGAAGGTGCCGTGGACTTCATCTACAACAGCGGCAACGTCTACCTTGACGGCGACACGCTGGAAATCAACCGACCCAGCGGCGGATACATCGTCGCTCCCAGCCATGCACAGGACGTTAAGTGGGGCTACGTGTTCCAGAACAATGTCATCAGGCCACGCAGGGGCATCGACGTGAAGGACGTGTGGCTGGGACGTCCCTGGCACAACCAGCCGAAGACCGTATTCATCAACACGCAGACCTTTGTCAACATTCCCGCCAAGGGCTGGTATAACACCATGGGCGGACTGCCCGCACTCTGGGCCGAATACAATACTACCGACGCCAACGGCAACCCCGTGGACCTCAGCCAACGTGAGAGCTATTATTATTACACCGACAGCAACACGGGACAGAAGCACGAGGTGTTTGGCGTAAAGAACACCCTCACTGCCGAGGAAGCCGCCCGCTACACCGTGAAGAACGTGATGAGCGGCAACGACAACTGGCAGCCCGACCTGATGTGCGAGGCCTGCGATGCCCCAGTGGTGAAGGGTGAGAACGGCAAACTGACATGGGGCGCCGTGCCCTACGCCATCTGCTATGTCGTGACGAAGAACGGCGAGGTGGCAGGCTTCACCACCGGCACCAGCTTCGATGACTACACAGAAACCGACACGTGGCAGGTGCAGGCCGTGAACGAATACGGCGGACTCAGCAAGATGGCCACAGCAAATATTGACTCCGGCATAGGCAAGGTCCATGCTGCCGAAAACCGCTGCGAGGCCGTTTATACCCTCGACGGGCGACGGGTCAACAGCTTGCAGCGCGGTCTGAACATTGTGCGTCTCAGCGACGGTCAAACCGTGAAAATCATGCGATAAAAACGCCGTAAAATCACTTTGCGGAGGCTTCACACAACGGTGTGGAGCCTCCGCAATGTTTTGAGCCGTTTGGTCATTTTCAATTATTTTACCACATTTTTACGAAAACCTTTGCGGGTTTCACAATTTTTCAGTAACTTTGTAGCCCAAATGCACACATACATACTTAATAATAATTATTTTTAAAATCTAAACTATGTGGTTATTTAATTCATCTATTGGCAGGAAGGTTGTAATGTCCGTCACTGGCATTGCGCTCATCTTGTTCTTGACGTTCCACTGCGCCATGAACATTGTAGCCCTATTCTCAGGAAAGGCTTACAACGCTATCTGCGAACTGCTCGGCGCCAACTGGTATGCCGTGGCTGCTACTCTGGGACTGGCCGCTCTGGCCGTCATTCACATCGTCTATGCCTTCATCCTGACGGCGCAGAACCGTACCGCACGTGGCGACAACCGCTACGAAGTGGCCACAACGGTGAACGCAGGCAAGGTGGAATGGGCATCGAAGAACATGCTCGTCCTGGGCATCATCATCTTACTCGGACTGCTGCTGCACCTGTTCAATTTCTGGTACAACATGATGTTCGCAGAACTGTTGCACATCTCTACTCCCATTCCCCCGACACACGGCTTTGAGCTGATCATCCAGACTTTCTCTTGCCCCGTCTATGTGGTGCTCTACGTCATCTGGATTGTGGCCATCTGGTTCCACCTCAGCCACGGCTTCTGGAGTGCTATGCAGACCCTGGGCTGGAGTGGCAAGACATGGCTCTGCCGCTGGAAGGTCATCGGCCTGATTTATGTCACACTGCTCATGCTGGGATTCCTCGTAGTGGTGCTGGCCTTTGCTTTCGGTTGCGCTCCTTCGCTCTGCGATGCTGCAGCTTGCTGCGACGGCGGTGCTGTTGCCGACTGCTGCCATCAGGCTGTCGACTGCTGCAAAGATGCCGCTGCTGCCTGCGGTAAGTAAAATGAAAATCGAAAATCAGTAAATCGAAAATTAAAGTTATGGCAAAAGTTATTGATTCAAAGATTCCCGCAGGTCCAGTACCTGAGAAATGGAAGGAATATAAGGCTCATCAGCGTCTGGTCAACCCGAAGAACAAACTGAAGCTCGACATCATCGTTGTAGGTACAGGTCTGGCCGGTGCATCGGCAGCTGCCAGCCTCGGTGAGATGGGCTTCAATGTGTATAATTTCTGCATTCAGGACTCGCCCCGTCGCGCTCACTCCATCGCTGCCCAGGGTGGTATCAACGCCGCCAAGTGCTATCAGAACGATGGTGACTCCATCTACCGTCTGTTCTACGACACCGTGAAGGGTGGTGACTATCGTGCCCGCGAGGCCAATGTCTATCGTCTGGCTGAGGTCAGCAACAATATCATCGACCAGTGCGTGGCTCAGGGCGTTCCCTTTGCCCGTGAGTACGGCGGCATGCTGGCCAACCGTTCCTTCGGCGGTGCCCAGGTGAGCCGCACGTTCTATGCCAAGGGCCAGACGGGTCAGCAGCTGCTGCTCGGTGCCTACAGCTCGCTGAGCTGCCAGGTGAACGCCGGCAAGGTGAAGCTCTTCACCCGCTACGAGATGGAAGATGTGGTCATCGTCAATGGCCGCGCACGTGGCATCATTGCCAAGAACCTGACGACCGGTAAGCTGGAGCGCTTCAGCGCCAACGCTGTGGTCATCGCCACTGGCGGTTACGGCAACACCTACTTCCTCAGCACCAACGCCATGGGCTGCAACTGCTCGGCCGCCGTGCAGTGCTATCGCAAGGGCGCCTATTTCGCCAATCCTTCCTACGTACAGATTCACCCCACCTGTATCCCCGTCCACGGCGACAAGCAGTCGAAGCTGACGCTGATGTCAGAGTCGCTGCGTAACGACGGCCGCATCTGGGTGCCCAAGAAGATTGAGGACGCCAAGGCTCTGCAGGCTGGCACGAAGCAGGGCTGGGAGATTCCCGAGGAAGACCGCGACTACTATCTGGAGCGCCGCTATCCTGCCTTCGGAAACCTCGTTCCCCGCGACGTGGCTTCGCGTGCCGCCAAGGAGCGCTGCGACAAGGGCTTCGGCGTGAACAACACCGGCCTGGCTGTGTTCCTCGACTTCTCTGAGTCTATCAACCGTCTGGGCATTGACATCGTGATGCAGCGC
The DNA here is from genome assembly GCA_016285055.1 of Prevotella sp. Lineage (GTDB taxonomy): Bacteria > Bacteroidota > Bacteroidia > Bacteroidales > Bacteroidaceae > Prevotella. The sequence continues at coordinate 24,660 of JAEEPZ010000026.1, read as the reverse complement.
TACGGCAACCTCTTCGAGATGTATCAGGAGATTACCGACGTGTTCCCCGGCGAGAAGGCTAACGTCATTAACGGCGTTCAGTATTACAAGCCCATGATGATCTTCCCCGCTGTTCACTACACGATGGGTGGCATCTGGGTGGACTACGAGCTGCAGACCTCTATCCCCGGCCTGTTTGCTATCGGTGAGTGCAACTTCTCCGACCACGGTGCCAACCGCCTCGGTGCATCGGCACTGATGCAGGGCCTGGCCGACGGTTACTTCGTGCTGCCTTACACCATCCAGAATTATCTGGCCGACCAGGCTGTGTGGCCGAAGGTCTCTACCGACCTGCCCGAGTTTGCTGAGGCTGAGAAGAAGGTGGACGCCGAGATGGACCGCCTGCTCAACATCAAGGGCAAGCGCTCGGTTGACTCTATCCACAAGGAGCTCGGTCACATCATGTGGGAGTATGTGGGCATGGGCCGCACCGCTGAGGGCCTGAAGACCGGTCTGAAGAAGATGCATGAGCTGGAGAAGGAGTTCGACACCAACCTCTTCGTTCCCGGAACGAAGGAAGGCCTGAACATCGAGCTCGACAAGGCTATCCACCTGCGCGACTTCTTCACCATGGGTCAGCTTGTAGCTTTCGATGCCCTCTCGCGTAACGAGTCCTGCGGCGGCCACTTCCGCGAGGAGTACCAGACGGAGGAAGGCGAGGCCAAGCGCGACGACGAGCACTACTTCTACGTAGGCTGCTGGGAGTACAAAGGCAAGGGCAACGAGCCCGAATTAATTAAAGAACCATTGGAATATGAAGCCATTAAGGTTCAGACAAGAAATTACAAGAACTAATTAATGAAGAAAGGATATAACAATGGCTAAGAATATAAGTTTCACCATCAAATTTTGGAGACAGAACGGCCCCAAGGACGAGGGTCATTTCGACACCCACGAGATGCACGACATCCCCGACGACACCTCGTTCCTCGAGATGCTCGACATCCTGAACGAGGAACTCATCAATGAAGGCAAGGAGCCCTTCGTGTTCGACCACGACTGCCGCGAGGGTATCTGCGGTATGTGCTCGCTCTACATCAACGGCACGCCTCACGGCAAGACGGAGCGCGGTGCCACCACCTGCCAGCTCTACATGCGTCGCTTCAACGATGGCGACGTCATCACCGTCGAGCCTTGGCGCTCAGCAGCCTTCCCTGTCATCAAGGACTGCATGGTAGACCGCAGCGCCTTCGACAAGATCATCCAGGCTGGCGGCTACACCACCATCCGCACCGGCCAGGCTCAGGATGCCAACGCCATCCTCATCCCCAAGGAGGATGCCGACGAGGCTATGGACTGCGCCAGCTGCATCGGCTGCGGTGCCTGCGTCGCTGCTTGTAAGAACGGCTCCGCCATGCTCTTCGTCTCGTCGAAAGTGTCTCAGCTTGCCCTCCTTCCCCAGGGTCGCGTAGAGGCTGCCCGCCGCGTGAAGAACATGATTGCCAAGATGGACGAGCTCGGCTTCGGCAACTGCACCAATACCCGCGCCTGCGAGGCCGTCTGCCCGAAGAACGAGACCATCGCCAACGTCGCCCGCCTCAACCGCGAGATGATCAAGGCAAAGCTCGCCGACTAATCTTACGTACATATTAATTATTAAGAGCGCTGCAGAGAAATCTGCGGCGCTTTTTGGTAGGTTTCGGTGGCTATGATGCGGAATTCGCAAAAAACAAAGCAGAATATGCAAAAACTACAATTTATTATTCCTTAGCAGTTGCTCGTTTCACTTTTTTTTTGTAGCTTTGCACCGTTATTTCAAATTGTCAATAATTAGGAGGATAATCAAGTATTTGGAATTAGCTATGAAAAGAATATTGTTAGCCATAGCTATGATGATGGTAAGTGTAACCCTTAGCGTTGCACAGCAGCCTTCCGCACAGGAACAGGCAATGCTGCAACGCCTTCAGGAGGCGCAGATAGCTGGCAACGACTCGGCCTTCTACGAGGCGCATGATGCCTTCATCAGTTATTTGGAGGAACGTCAGGATTGGGAGAAGTATTATCGCATGTGGATGAACCGTGTGATATACGAGGTCAACCACCGGCATTTCTATCGCGCTTTCACCGAGATACACCACCTCACCGACGACATCAAAGAGCGTCATCAGGAACAATGCCTCTACATCTCTAACATGGGGCTGGGATTCTTCTATAACGGTCGCAACCAGCCAGAGATGGGCGAGAAGCACTTCCGGCTTGCACTGCAGGGCATCGATGTGGAGAAGGATCCTGTGACAGCATTCAATATTTACCTCTCGTTAGCGCAGTCACTCAGTTTCAAGCAGCCCGCCGAGGCCATGGCATGTCTTGACAGCCTGCCACAGCAAATGTTGCAAAACCCGTTGTACGAAAGCGGCGTGTTAGGCTACCGTTGCATCATTGCCAACAAGATGGGCGACCGCGAGTCCTTCGACCGCTATTACGCACAGTATGACAGCATCCGCCAGCATCTGCCAGAGCAGTTCAACGCCGCCAATCTACAGCAGGTGATGGTGTGCCACTGTCTCATGCAGAACGACTATCAGTGTGCCCTTGCCTGGTGCGACTCCATCGACGTGCCACTAACTGCTACTGAGCTGCGCGTCAACGTCTATGAGCAAATGGGCGACTGGCAACAGGCATTTCGTGCCTCAGCGATAAAAGACAGCCTTCTGCAAATTGCCGAGCGCGAAGTGCTGGAGGACCACTTGATGGACATGACGCACGACATCGAGACGCTGAAGGCAGAGCATGACAAGGCAGAGATACGACGTATGCAGCTGTGGGTAGTAGCCATCATGGCCATTGTTATCATCGCTATGCTCATAGGTTTGCTCATTTTCCGCTATAAGAAGAACCGCCGGCTCAAGGAGCAGTTCCTCCTGTTGCAGGAGGCCCGCCGCAGCACTGAGGCGGCACAGGCCATTCGACGCGCTTTTGTCAGTACGATGCAGCAAAAACTCAAGTCTCCCATTAACATGCTGAGGGGCTATGCACGTATTTTCAACGACTCGAAGTTCATGCTGAATCCTGAAGAGCGAACCAAGCGATACACCGACATCCTCTCAGCAGCCCGAAGCATAGAGTCGCTGATGGATCCTGTGCTTGAATCCTACGCCCAGGGAACGACGGGCATCACCGACAAAGAGAAGCAGATCTGCATGGATGCGCTCCGGTCGCCGCTGCTCACGCTGATTAGCACAGCAGAGGTCATCATTGATTCTAACGGACAGATACCACACGATGAATACTTGCAGCTGCGCAATGAAGTGTGTCGTGATGCATACCGCGTGTCTACATCTACTCATCAGTTCATTCTGTTCAGTCTCTACAGCGATAATATTCCGTCGCCTAAGACAGACAGAATCGGGTTGAACGAAATAGCACGTTCCATCCTCAACAGTTATGACCTGCGTCCCTCGGCTATTGAGAAGAACCGCACGTTGGCCAAAGAGTTCAAGACAGAAGTGGCCGATGACGTGATGGTGAATGTCAGCCCACTGTTGCAGGAGCTGCTGAACTGTCTGCTTAACAATGCCGACAAGTACACCACTGGCGGCAGCGTGCTGATGAGTTGTCATGCCAATGCCGACGGCACCTATGCCATATCCGTCAGCAACGAAGGGTCATCCATTCCCGCTGCTGATGCTGAGCGCATCTTCGACCCCTTCGTCCGTCTCAATGCCGACGAGCACAGCCTTGGCATTGGGCTGCCGCTGGCACAACGCCTCGCCATCTCCATGGGCTATAGCATCGCCCTTGACCCCGAATACACCGAGGGAGTCCGCTTCGTCGTCACGGGAATCTAAGACGCACTTGCATCGAAAACCGGTGCTCCCCCTACGAGAGCCCCTCTATTTCGCCATTGACGATGGTGATACGCTCTGCCTGCGGGCTCTTGGGCAGCCCCGGCATACGAAGCATGTCGCCGGCAATGGCCACAATCATCTCGCTGCCACAGTTGAGGATGACATCACGTATGCGGATGGTGAATCCTTCTGGCGAACCGTAAAGGGAAGAGTCGGCTGAGAAAGAGAACTGTGTCTTCGCAATGCATACGGGATAATGGGCGATGACACCGTCCTCGTCGGTAAATGTGGCACGCAGCGCCTCGAGTTTCTTCTTTGCAGTCTTGCTGTACTCCACGGCTGAGGCGCCATAGATGCCCTTGCACACCTTTTCTATCTTGTCCTCCAGCTGGTCGGCTTCCTTGTAGGTGAAGCGTATTGGCAACGGCCGTTGGCGCTCTATCGTGTCGGCAACAATCTGTGCCAGCTCCACGGCTCCCTCGCCGCCTCGCAGGAAGGCATCGTTGACAGCAAAACCTACGCCCAAATCCTCACAATTCTTACGCACAATGTCTATCTCCTCTTCCACATCGGTGTCATGACGGTTGAGGGTGACAACGACGGGCTGTCCGAACCCCTGCATGTTACGTATGTGACGGTTGAGGTTCTTCAGACCCTCGGTCAGTCCCTTCGCGTTGGGTTCCTTGATATGTTCGAGTGCCACGCCGCCATGCATCTTCAGGCCCTGGGTGGTGGCAACGATAACCACCAGCCGTGGCTGCAGTCCCGTCTTGCGGCACTTGATGTCGAAGAATTTCTCAGCGCCGAGGTCAGCGCCGAAGCCGGCTTCAGTCACCACATAGTCGCTGAAGGTCATGGCCATCTTCGTGGCCAACACGCTGCTGCAGCCGTGGGCGATGTTGGCAAATGGCCCGCCGTGAATGAAGGCCGGTGTGTTTTCCGTGGTCTGCACCAGATTGGGCATGAGGGCATCGCGCATCAATACGGTGATGGCTCCTGCCACGCCAAGATCTTTCACCTTGAAGAGCTTGCCGTCGGCAGTGATGCCCAGCACGATGTTCTCAATGCGTCGCTGCAGGTCTTCCTCGCTGGTGGCCAGGCAGAGGATAGCCATCAACTCCGACGCCGGGGTAATGTCGAAGCCCGTTTCCGACACCACACCGTCGCCCCTCAGCCCTGTCACCACATTACGCAGGGCACGGTCGTTGACGTCGAGCACTCGTTTCCAGAATATCTCGCGCAGCGAGAATCCGTCTTTGCGGTGCTGATAGATGTAGTTGTCGAGCAGGGCACTGATGGTGTTGTGGGCCGACGTCACTGCATGGAAGTCGCCGGTAAAGTGAAGGTTGATTTTCTCCATCGGCAACACCTGGGCATAGCCGCCGCCGGCAGCACCGCCCTTGATGCCGAAGCACGGGCCGAGCGAGGGCTCACGAAGGGCCACGGCGGCCTTTCTTGCCTATCTTGTTCAAGCCCAGCGCCAGACCTATGCTGACGGTGGTCTTGCCAATGCCCGCCTTCGTAGGGCTGATGGCTGTGACCAATATCAGGCGGCTCTGGCTCACCTTCGTCTCATCTATCAGCGTTACGGGCACTTTAGCCATATAGCGGCCGTAGGGCTCTATGGCTTCAGGGGAAATGCCCAACTGCTGTGCAATGTCGCCGATAGGTTTCAGTTCACATTCACGGGCTATCTGTATGTCTGTCTTCATCATGATAGTTATTTCTTAGTTAAAGGAGTTAAAGGAGTTAAAGGAGTTAAAGGAGTTAAAGGAGTTAAAGGAGTTAAAGGAGTTAAAGGAGTTAAAGGAGTTAAAGACAAATGACTCTCCATGAAAAGTCTTTGTCTCTGGGTTGAAAGCCATAGCAGCGCTATTGTCTTTAACTCCTTTAACTCCTTTAACTCCAAAACTTGCGAAAGTTGAATAATTATTTGTTTGCGCGACAAAGTTACTAATAAAACCGTCAAAGTCTGTCATTTTCTATGTGAATATATGTTATTTCGCCAACAATGCCCTTTGTCTCTGGCTTGAAAGCCATAGCAGCACTATTGTCTTTAACTCCTTTAACTCCCTTAACTCCTTTAACTCCAAAATCTGCGCAGCGCTATTGTCTTTAACTCCTTTAACTCCTTTAACTCCATAACTTGCGCCAGTTGAATCACATCACTTTTTCGTGGCTTTTGTTTACTTTTTTATCCCGACAGGTCCATCATCTCGAAAATTTTGTCTAATTTTGCAATCTCAAACAAAACGAATAACGAATCATGGCATATTTTTTCTCATCCGAATCAGTATCTGAGGGCCATCCTGACAAGGTGGCCGACCAGATCAGCGACGCTATCCTCGACCAGTTTCTGGCCTACGACCCTCATGCCCGCGTGGCCTGCGAGAGCTTTGTCACCACTGGACAGGTGGTCATCATGGGCGAGGTGCGCAGCGAGGTGTACATCGACCTTCAGACCATAGCTCGCAACACCATCAAGAAAATTGGCTACACGAAGGCCGAGTATCAGTTTGACGGCGACTCGTGCGGCATCCTCACCGCCATTCACGAGCAGAGCCAGGACATCAACCGCGGTGTGGACCGTGACACCGACGACGACCAGGGTGCCGGCGACCAGGGCATGATGTTCGGCTATGCCTGCAACGAGACAGAGAGCCTGATGCCTGTCAGCCTCGACTTGGCCCACCTGCTGATGCGCACGCTGGCGCAGATTCGCAAGGAGGGTCAGGTGATGACCTACCTGCGTCCCGACGCTAAGAGCCAGGTGACCGTAGAGTACAGCGACGACGGCACGCCCCTGCGCATCGACACCATCGTCGTCTCGACCCAGCACGACGAGTTTGCCGACGACCAGACGATGCAGGACACCATCCGCCACGACGTCATCAACATCCTCATCCCGAGGGTGAAGGAGCAGATACACTCGCCCAAGGTGCTGGCGCTGTTTGGCGACGACATCAAATACTACGTCAACCCCACTGGCAAGTTTGTCATCGGCGGTCCTCACGGCGACACGGGCCTGACGGGCCGCAAGATCATCGTCGACACCTACGGCGGCAAGGGTGCACATGGCGGCGGCGCCTTCAGCGGCAAGGACTCGTCGAAGGTGGACCGCTCGGCAGCCTATGCTGCCCGCCACATCGCTAAGAACATGGTGGCCGCAGGCGTCAGCGACGAGATGCTGGTGCAGGTGAGCTATGCCATTGGTGTGGCCAAGCCCATGAACATCTATGTGAACACCTACGGTCGCTCGCATGTGCAGCTGAGCGACGGCGAGATAGCTCAGCGCATAGAGAAGCTGTTCGACCTGCGTCCGAAAGCCATCGAGCGCAGCCTGAAGCTGCGCCAGCCCATGTTTCTCGAGACGGCAGCCTACGGGCACATGGGGCGCCAGTGTGAGGTGGTGAAGAAGACGTTCACCAGCCACTATCACGAGACGAAGACCATCGACGTGGAACTCTTTACCTGGGAGAAGCTGGACCGTGTGGACGACATTCGGCGCGAGTTCGGCCTCTGACAGCGTCGGAGTGCCTTGGATGGTGGATGGAGAATTCTCCTTGAAGGACTATTCTCCCTCCACCCATCTTTCTGTGCCCCCCGTGGCAGGCGAGGTGGGCACTCCGCGTCCCTACCACGTGCGCCACGACGATGTGGTCATGCTGTTGCTGGTGGCCTGCAGCGTGCTGCTGGTGGTGGTCATAGGCCGGTCGATGCGCACTGTGAAGAATCATTTCAAGGAGTTTTTCTTCCCCTCGGCTGCCGACGACAATGATGTGCCTTCCGGCGTCTCGCCCCTGCTGTCCTTCCTCTCTGCCATGACGTGTGTCATGGTGGCTCTCTGCTCGTTCATCTATTCCAGCAGCGAGCAGGGCGGCACCTTCGTGGTGAGCAGCAACCTTGCTGTGGTGGCCATCTTCTTCGCCCTCTCCGTGGCTTATCTCCTGCTGAAAGGGGCGGTCTACGGCATGGTGAACACCGTGCTCTTCGGTGGTAAAAAGACTTTACAATGGAGCAGGGCTTTTTTCTTCATCACTGCCCTGGAAGGCGTCCTGCTGTTCCCTTTGCCTTGGGTCATGGCTTGTTTTCGAATCCCTGTTCAAAATGGTATCTACTATTTCACTTTTATCCTCTTTTTATGCAAAACGTTGACATTTTATAAGGGTTGGAGCATCTTTTTTAGACAAAAGATTTTTCTTTTACAATTTTTTTTGTACTTTTGTGCCCTCGAATTAGCACCCTTGCTTGCCTTCGGCGGCGTGTGGCTGATATTGGCACATTTTTTGAAAGTAAATTTTTAGGACATTCTGATGATTAAAAAGATTCTGGTCTCACAGCCAAAACCCACCAGCGAGAAATCGCCCTACTTTGACATTGCAGAACGTTTTGGTGTGGAGCTTGTGTTCCGTCCCTTCATCAAAGTGGAAGGTCTGACGGCCCGCGACTTTCGCACCCAGAAGGTGAACATCCTCGACTACACCGCTGTTGTCTTCACCTCTCGCCACGCCATCGACCATTTCTTCACGCTGGCCAAAGAGCTGCGCTGCAACATTCCCGAGGACATGAAATACTTCTGCGTGACGGAAACCATCGCACTCTACATTCAGAAATATGTGCAGTACCGCAAGCGCAAGGTGTTCTTCGGCACCACGGGCCGTGTCGACGACCTGCTGCCTACGATGGTGAAGCACAAGAACGAGCGCTATCTGGTGCCCATGAGCGATGTGCACAACGACTCGCTGACGCAGCTGCTCGACTCGAAGAAGCTGGTGCACAAGGAGTGCGTGATGTATAAGACGGTGAGCAATGACTTTACCGACGACGAGGTGAAGAACTTCGACTACGACATGCTGGTGTTCTTCAGTCCCTCGGGCATCGAGTCGCTGATGAAGAATTTCCCCAACTTCGACCAGGGCAAGGTGGCCATCGCCACTTTCGGCCCCGCTACGGCCAAGGCTGCGCAGGATGCCGGGCTGCGCCTCGACCTGCAGGCTCCCACGGACAAATATCCCTCGATGACGGGTGCCTTGCAGCACTACCTGATCATGCAGGACGACGATGAGTAATGTTTTGTCCCCGTTCTTTTCACGGCATTGAGTCCTCAAGGTTTTTCTAAGCACGAACGCATCGTCAGCCAGAAGCTGATTGACGAGCTGTTTACAGGCGGTCAGAGTCATTCACTGGCCGCTTTCCCTTTGCGTGCTGTCTATCTGCTGTGCCCAGCCGTTGCCCAGCCCCCAGCCCCTGACGCGTCGGCCGTGGCCAAGGTGCAGCTGCTGCTCAGTGTGCCGAAGCGGCGCTTCAAGCATGCCGTAGACCGCAACCGCGTGAAGCGTCAGCTGCGCGAGGCTTTCCGCAAGAACAGGGCACTGCTGACGGAGGCCGTTGCGGAAGGCCATTGCGTGGCCCTCTCCTTTATTTGGATGTCCGACAAGCATTTTGCATCCTCCGAGGTGGAGCAGCGCGTCATCACCTTGCTCAAGCGCGTTGCTGCCGCCATAGCGCCCCACGTGAAGGAGGAAGAAAATTGAAACCGCAAACTGCGATGAAGCGTGTCTGGCATTACTTTTGCTGGCTACTGAAGTGGCTGTTGCTGTTGCCCATTCTGTTCTACCAGAAGTGCATCAGCCCCTTGACACCGCCCGCCTGCCGCTTCACTCCCACCTGCTCACAATACACCAAAGAGGCCATACAGAAGTACGGCCCCTTCAAAGGTCTTTACCTTGGCATACGCCGCATCCTGCGCTGCCATCCTTGGGGCGGCTCTGGCTACGACCCTGTGCCGTAGCCAGTGTTATGCGCAGCCATCCCCTCCCCTTGAAGGGAGGGGATGGCTGCGCATGAATCCTTTCTGCAAAGGGTCAACTGCTATATCATTGTCATTATCTAAGGTGTCACCACCTCTACATCGCTGTAAGCCATGCGCTCGCCCTGCGCCAGACGGAGCCCCTCCACACGGATGACCTTGGCACGGGTGGGCTGGCAGCGCACTGTCTGCCAGATGGGGTTGTTGACAATGTTTGAGAATTCACCTTCGCCCAGCAGCTGCCAGTGGTTCCAGTCGGTAGTGGCCGAGATGCGGTAGTGGGTGACGAGGCCGGCGCGTGAGTTCTGTGGCGGCAGATAGCGGAAGGCGGTGACGGTCTGCTCCTGCGGCAGGTTGACAAACATCATCTTGTCGGCTCCGAAGAAGATGTAGTAGTGAGACGAGTGCTTCTCGCCCGCATTGGGCGTGTCGTCGCTGATGTCGGGTGCCAGATAGACGCCGAGCTTCTTGATGAGCGGCTCGCATTTGGCCTCTGTGATGGTGAAGCGCAACTTGTTGGTCTTGACGGTGGGGAAGCAGACGATGCGTCGGTGACCGATGGTGGTCAGGCCGTCGCCTTGCTCAGAGAGCTCATCCTTCAGCGGCTGCCATTGGCCGTCGACCCAGGCTTCGAGCTTGAACCGCTTCACCCGCTGCCCGAAGCGGATGTCCTCCTCGACGAGGAAACGGTTGAAGGCCGTGGGCTTGTCCCACTGAATATTGGCCGTATAGTGGTCAATGTCGACTGTTGAATGGTCTATCAGATTCTCCTTCAGCACCTCGTCAATCATCTTCTTGAAGGCGATGCCTCGCAGGCTGTCGGTGGGATGGATGCGCCCGTTGGGAGCTATGGGGAAGTTGAGCAGCAGGCATGAGTTGCGGCCTACGGACTTGTAGTAGGTGTCCATCAACTTTGAGAGGCTCTTTACGTTCTCGTTCTCTGTCTCGTGGTAGAACCATCCGGGCCGTATGCTGGTGTTTGTCTCGGCCGCCACCCATGAGTCGCCGTTTTCCAGTCCGTGGCGCAGTATGTCGCCCGTGACGTTGCCTTCCTTGTTGAGCAGGCTCCAGTTGGTCTCTCCCACGCTTCCGGCCTCGTTGCCCACCCAGCGCAGGTCGCCGCGGTCGCCACCGTCGTTCCAGATGACACAGCGGGGCTGCAGGTCGCGAATCATGCGGAAGGTCTCGCCCCATCCGTAATAGGTCTTGGCATCGATGCGGCGTGTCTCGTTGGCTCCGCCGTACCAGCCGTCGCCGCCGTTGGCTCCGTCGAACCACACTTCGAAGATGTCGCCATACTGGGTGAGCAGCTCGCGCAGTTGGTTGCGGAAGTAGGTCACGTATTCTGGCCGCCCATAGGCGGGATGGTTGCGGTCCCAGGGCGAGAGATAGACGGCAAACTTCAGTCCCTCCTCGCGGCAGGCGTCGGCCAGCTCACGCACCACGTCGCCCTTGCCGTTCTTCCACGGTGAGTTTTTGACACTATACTCGGTATAGGCGCTGGGCCACATGCAGAAACCGCAGTGGTGCTTGGCGGTGAAGATGATGCCCTTCATGCCTGCCTGCTTGCAGACGCGGGCCCACTGGCGGCAGTCAAGGTCGGAGGGGTTGAACAGCTGCGGGTCTTCGTTGCCGAATCCCCATTCTTGGTCGGTGTATGTGTTCAGCGAGTAGTGGATGAAGGCATACATCTCCATGTCCTGCCACTGCAGTTGGTTTTCCGAGGGCATGGGGCCGCAGGGAAGATCCTGCTCCTGTGCGTTGGCGGGCATGGTCAGTATGGCCGTCAGCATGGCGCATACTGTGCTGAGGATGAAATGACGCATCTTTTTTGTTTCATGCTTTGAAACATAGAAATAGGAATCAGCTGTGATCATGTCAATCATTGGTGGTAAGTCAATTATTTTTTTATAAAAACACGAATTATCAATTATTTATCACGAATTATTCATTATTAATTTAAATGACTATCCGCATGTAGCCGATGGATGCCTTTGCTATCATGTCCTGTCTCAATCATTATCAGACAAACACGTGCTGCCGCAAAAGTAACTTATTCCCCCCCTTGGAAGGGGGGGGCAGGGGGGGATGAAACTTTGCGCAGATGAATCCCCCTCTAACTCCCCCTTTGCAAGGGGGAGAATTAAGTTACCGCAAGCCGAGCGCATGGTCATTCGTTTGAAAAAGAAAGAGTTAACGGCGTATAGTTTAATTGCCATGAATAATTCAGGTTAAAGGAGTTAAAGACAAATGACTCTCCATGAAATGCCTTTGTCTCAGGGGTCAACTGCTATATCATTGCCTATTATTTTTCCATCTGGGGCTTTTATGCAAAAGTTTCCTGCCGAGAAACCTTTGGTTTCCTGCCGAGAAACCGATGGTTTCTCGGCAGGAAACTTTTAAAACCATGCTGCCTTGAAACGGCAGGATGCTCACATGGGTTGAAATCCATAGCAAAGCTATTGTCTTTAACTCCTTTAACTCCAAAACTTGCGCAAAGCTATTGTCTTTAACTCCTTTAACTCCCTTAACTCCTTTAACTCCAAAACTTGCGAAAGAGAAATTGCTGATTATTTCCTTGCCTCGGGATAGCTGATGCGGGTGTGGTAGATGGTTTTCAGCTTCTCGATGAGCACTGTCTTTGAGTACTGTATGTCTCGGAACGTGATGGGGCACTCGCGGAAGAATCCTTCGCTGACCATGCCGTCTATGATGCGCTCTACGAGTGTGCGGATGCTCTGCTCGGAGTAGTCGGGCAGCGAGCGCGATGCTGCCTCCACCGAGTCTGCCATCATCAGAATGGCCTGTTCCTTGGTGAAGGGATTGGGGCCGGGATAGGTGAACAGCAGGTCGTCGACAGGCTCGTCGGGATGCTCGTTCTTGTACTTGATGTAGAAATACTTGGCCTTGCCCTGCCCGTGGTGGGTGGCAATGAATTCGCGTATCTGTCGTGGCAGATGGTTCTTGTCTGCCAGCTTCAGGCCTTCGGTGACGTGTCCTATGATGTACTGTGCACTCTCGATGTAGCTGAGGTGCTCGTGCGGCGAGATGCCTCCCGCCTGGTTCTCGGTGAAGTAGATGGGGTTGACGGTCTTGCCGATGTCGTGGTAGAGTGCACCTGTGCGCACCAGTTGCGTGTTGGCGTCTATGCGCCGTGCCACCTCAGCTGCGAGGTTGCCCACCTGTATGCTGTGGTTGAAGGTGCCGGGCGCCACCTCGCTCATCCTGCGCAGCAGCTCCTTGTTGGTGTTCGACAGCTCGACGAGGGTGATATCGCTGACGAATCCGAAGGTCTTCTCGATGACGTAGAGCAGTGGGTAGGCGCAGAACACGATGACGCCGCACAGCACGAGGTAGGTGTACTCGGTGAAGCTGAACTGCTGCAGGTCGCCCACGCGTATGAGGAACAGCGAGAAGTGTGTGGCCGTGGAGACGAGGATGAAGATGGCCGCTGTCCAGAAGAGCTGTGCCCTGCTGCTCAGCTCGCGCATGGCGAAGACGACCGCGAGCCCCGCCACCATCTCGACAGCGATGAACTCGAGCGGGTGCTGCAGCATGGAGGCAGCTATGAGTATGACGGTGGCCATGGTCATATAGGCCGTGCGTGAGTCCATGAAGACCCTTACGAAGATGGGAACGACGGCAAAGGGGATGATGTAGACATGGAAGAGCGAATGGCTGACCAACAGCGAGGTGGCCAGCATGAACACCACGATGAGCGCATAGAGCATGCTGGCCGAGCGCAGCTTGTCGAAATAGTCCTTGCGGTAGTAGCCCAGGAAGATGGTGAACATGAGGATGATGATGAACACATAGAGCACTTTGCCCAGCGTGGTGAGCGCCGTCTCGCCCGAGGTGTGCCGCTTCTCATACTCCTTGCGGTAGGACTTCAGCACCTGATAGGTGTCTTCGTTGACGATGTCGCCGTGGCTGATGATTTTCTCTCCCGCCTGCACGTCGCGGCTCTTGGGATAGACGTAGAGCAGGTCGTCGAGTATGGGCTGGTTGTTCACCTTGTCGTAGACCATGTTGGGCACGATGAACTCGTGCAGGTTCAGCTCTTGCAGCACCTCGGCGTAGCGTCTGACGGCCGGGTCTTTCAGCAGTCTCTCGTAGGCCTGCCTCGGCGTGAGCAGCTGCTGCACGCTCATCTTCTGCGTCGTGATGCCCTCCACGTGCCATACCGCCTGGATGCCTTTCTTGGTGAGCGAGTCGACACTCTCGATGATGTCTTGCTTGTAGATGTTGTTAAGGCTGGATGCCAGCGCCATCTTCATCTGTGTGCCATAGTCGATGGGCAGCTGGTCCAACTTCTGGCGCAGCAGTGCCACCTGGTGTGCCCCCACGCTCTTGTCGAAATTGTAGCGTGGCACAAACTCCTTCATGCGCTCGGCACGCTCCTTCGCCATCGTCTCTTCACTCTTGTACACCGGGAAGGCGAAGGTGGCCGTCAGGTCGGCCTCGCTCCACGGCTTGCCCTCCTCCACGGTGAAGTTGAACTCAGAAGGACGTGGCATAAACCACACGATGGCCGCCACGGTGACCAGCACAAATGCGGTGCGCACAGCTATCTCGTTCCACGAGAGCTGTGTCTTCAGGTTGAAATTTATCATGCTTGCAACTCTTTCAGACTGCAAAAATAAACAATTTTAGCGTGTTAGCCATAAAAAAAGCTTGGAAAATGTAGGTACTGACTTAAAATTTTGTATCTTTGCAGTCGACTTTGTGGCCGCAGCGCCGTTGCTGTGGGCTCAATAACGAGAAAATGGAATCAATAAAAACTGTAAACAAAGTGGAAGAGAGAAGAGTAAGGGTGCGCTTTGCGCCCAGCCCCACGGGGCCGCTGCATATCGGCGGTGTTCGCACAGCCTTGTATAATTACCTGTTTGCCCGTCAGCATGGCGGCGACCTGGTGTTCCGCATTGAGGACACCGACAGCACCCGCTTCGTGCCAGGGGCCGAGAACTATATCATAGAAGCCTTCAAGTGGCTGGGCATCCAGTTTGACGAGGGCGTCAGCTTCGGCGGCGAGTACGGCCCCTATCGCCAGAGCGAGCGCCGCAACATCTATAGGAAATATGTGCAGGAGCTGCTGGAAGAGGGTAGGGCATACATTGCCTTTGACACCCCCGAGGAGCTGAAGCGCGTGCGCGACCATATCAAGAATTTCCAGTACGACAGCCGCACCCGACTGCACATGCGCAACACGCTGACGCTGAAAGCCACTGAGGTGGAGCGCCTGCTGCGTCAGGGCGCTCAGTACGTGGTGCGCTTCCGCGTTGACTCGGGGCAGGACATCGTCGTCGACGACATGATACGCGGTGAGGTGCACGTCAAGAGCGACATCCTCGACGACAAGGTGCTCTACAAGAGCGCCGACGGCCTGCCCACCTATCATCTGGCCAACATTGTCGACGACCACCTGATGAAGATCACCCACGTGATACGCGGTGAGGAGTGGCTGCCCAGTGCTCCGCTGCACGTGCTGCTCTACCAGGCCTTTGGCTGGGAGGACACTATGCCTCGCTTTGCCCATCTGCCGCTGCTGCTGAAGCCCGACGGACAAGGGAAGCTGAGCAAGCGTGACGGCGATGAGCTGGGATTCCCCGTCTTCCCATTAGACTGGCATGGCGTGGACAAGGAGGGCAACCCCGTCTTCTGCAGCGGCTATCGCGAGCAGGGATATTTCCCCGAGGCCGTCGTCAACTTCCTCGCCCTCTTGGGATGGAACCCCGGCGGCGAGCAGGAATTGTTTAAACTGGAAGAGATGGTGCCCCTGTTCGACATCACCAAGTGTTCGAAAGCCGGTGCCAAGTTCGACTATAAGAAAGGAATGTGGTTCAACCACGAATACCTCTTGAAGAAGAGCCCTGAGGAGATAGCCCAGCTCTGGGAGCCTGAGTGCCGTGAGCACGGTGTGAAGGACTCGTTGGAGCGCATCACGCAGGTGGCTGCCATGATGAAGGACCGTGTGAACTTCGTCAAGGAGCTGTGGCCGCTGTGCTCATTCTTCTTCGAGGCTCCCACGGCCTACGACGAGAAGACAGTGAAGAAACGCTGGAAGGAAGACTCGGCACAGACGCTGACCGAGCTTTGCGCCGTTCTCGAGAAGCTCGACGACTTCTCGTTAGAGAATCAGGAGAAGGTGGTCCACGCATGGATTGAGGAGAAAGGCTACAAGCTGGGCAATGTGATGAACGCCTGGCGCCTGGCGCTGGTCGGCGAGGGCAAGGGTCCCGGCATGTTCGACATTTCCGCCTTCCTTGGCAAGGAGGAAACCATCAAGCGTACGCGCAAAGCGATAGAAATCTTGGGATAGTCTGGAAAAACCGGTATTACCAGTCAGATTAGCTCGACTGGAATAGAGCATGTACAACATCATCATATACGCGTACCTGTTGGGTGTGGCTGTCTATAGCCGCTTCAACGAGAAGGTGAGGAAAATGTGGCGTGGCGAGCGCGACGCCTTCCGTGTGCTTCGCGAGAAGGTGGAGCCCGGGGCGCACTACGTGTGGTTTCATGCCGCCTCGCTGGGTGAGTTTGAACAGGGACGCCCATTGATGGAGCAGCTCAAGCGCGACCATCCCGAACTGAAAATCCTGCTCACCTTCTTCTCACCCTCTGGCTATGAGGTGCGCAAGGACTACAACGGTGCCGACATCATCTGTTACCTGCCGCTCGACACCATCCGCAACGCCCGTCGCTTCCTGCGGCTCATCCGACCGGAGAAAGCATTCTTCATCAAGTACGAGTTCTGGTACAACTACCTGCACATCCTCAAGCACCGAGGCGTGCCCGTCTACAGCGTGAGCAGCATCTTCCGCGAGGGGCAGGTGTTCTTCCGTTGGTATGGCAGGCAGTATGGCCGTGTGCTGAAGTGCTTCACACATTTCTTCGTGCAGAACGAGAAGAGCCGTGAGCTGCTGCACTCTATTGGCATCGACTGTGTCACCATCACGGGCGACACCCGCTTCGACCGTGTCCTGCAGATTAAGGAGAAGGCGGCTCCCGAGGGTGACCATATCGTGAGGTTCCTGCAGGCCGGCTCGGAGGCTGCAGGCGCTTTGCCCACTGCTCCGAAGGTGTTTGTCGCCGGTTCGTCGTGGCCTCCCGATGAAGATATCTTCATCCGCTATTTCAAGGAGCATCCCGAATGGAAACTCATCATCGCCCCGCATGTCATCGGCGAAGACCATCTGCAGCAGATAGAGCAGAAGCTGGAGGGATGGCACGTCACCCGCTATACAAGAGCCCCCCTGTCGTCCCCCGAGGGGGACACAAATGTCCTGAAGAAGAGTAATGAAGCCCCCTCGGGGGCCGTAGGGGGGGCTAAGGGGTCTGTCCTCCTCATCGACTGCTTTGGCCTGCTCAGCAGCATTTACCGCTACGCTACGGTGAGCTACATCGGCGGCGGCTTCGGCGTCAGCATCCATAACACGTTGGAGGCTGCCGTGTGGGGCTGCCCGGTCATCTTTGGCCCTGAGAACAAGAAGTTCCAGGAGGCTCAGGGACTGAAAGCCTGTGGCGGAGGCTTCGAGATAAAGAGCTACGAGGAATTTGCGCAGCTGATGGACCGTCTTGGCAGCGACCCGGCCTTCCTCAACGATGCGGGCCGCAAAGCCGGCGCCTATGTCGAGAGTTTGGCTGGGGCAACGAAGAAGATATTAAACGATGTAGAGTTATAGAACGACAGGACAAACAGAGCTATGAAACAGAAAATAATGACAATAGCCGGCTGCCTTGCCATGCTGCTCGTCACCCTGCTGCCGCTGGTCCATGTGAAGAGCTACCGCTGGAACATCCTCGACCTGCCGCACAAGTTAGACCGCCTTGTCGATAACGCCACTTACAACACGGTGGGCAAGGTGCTCTTGGGCGCTCTCATCGCCTTTCCGCTGTTGGTGGCTCTGTTGGCGTGGCTCAAGGGCCGCGCACCGAAGATGGTGGCGCTGCTGCCGCTGCTGGTGGCTGGGACCATCATCGTCATTCTCTTCATGGGAGGCAAGCTGACACCCGGCATCGGACTGTGGCTCTATGCCGCAGTGGCCGCCGCCACGCTGGCGTTGACATTCAAGAAATGAGAAAACCAATTATTCAACCTTATTATTAACCATTAAAACAAAAACATTATGGACAAAATGACAAAAGAACAGACAAATTTGTTTTCCATCATCGCATCAGTCTTAATGCTGGTTGCTTTCTTTTTCGTGAAGATGGGCTATCTTGGCGCTCCCGTTGAGATGATCGGCCGTGTGGGCTGGTTTGGCACGATAACGCTGATTATTGCCATGCTGGCTCCTATCTACACCTGCCTCTATGCCTTCCGCGACCAGAAAGCCTTGGAGCCCCTGAAGCCCATCTTCGTCATGGGTCCGGGACTCGCCTTTGCATTGCCTCTCATCTCACTGGGTCTCTGCCTCTTCGCTTCCTATATCGACGGTGGCTGGCCTGTCATCCTCTACGCTGTGGGTGCAGCTGCCATCTTCTACATCGGCCAGAAGAGCTGATTCCAGTTCCTTAGCGTAACATTAAAGCGGCTCCGTCCATGGAACCGCTTTAATTATGTCATTCAACTTTCGCAAATTTTGGAGTTAAAGGAGTTAAGGGAGTTAAGGGAGTTAAAGGAGTTAAAGGAGTTAAAGGAGTTAAAGACAATAGCTTTGCTATGGATATCTTGTCCGAAGCCTGCGGTTCTTCCAATAGATATGCCACCTTTAAAAAGAATGAGTGTTTTTGCTGCAAATGGCTCTGCATAAGATGACGAGAAGCCCGTTGCGCCCTATTCGCACCCCCCTGCTGCCCGTTGCCATCCTTCTGGTGGCGGTCATTGCCCTCATCAGAATGGTGGGGCCTGACGCGCCGCGCGTGGCCGACGGGCAGTGGACGGAAGCGGTGGTGGCCTCGGTGCCTGTGGACAAGCCGAAGACGCTGCAGACCTTCCTGTTGCTGACCGAGACGGGCGAGCGCCGCCGATGCTACATCTGGAAAGACGAGCGCAGCCGGCAGCTGAAGGCTGGCGACAACCTCATGGTGCGCATCGGCGACGGTCAGTTCGTGCGCTGGGACGGCTGGCAACGGGGCGGCGACGGCTGGAGCAACATCGGCCACCTGCAGCGTCTTCGCATCAAAGCCCTGGTGCTGCGCGAGCGGCTGCTGAGCCGGCTGCATGTCGAGGACGCCGACGACGAGGCACAGGCGCTGATAGCCGCCATGGTGCTGGGCGACAAGAGTGCGCTGACCCCCGAGCTGCGCTCCCGCTATGCCGTGACGGGCGCCTCGCATGTGCTGGCGCTGAGCGGCCTCCACCTGAGCATTATCTATCTGCTCCTGACAAGGCTGACGCTGGGCCGGCGACGCTCATGGCTGGTTCAAGGGCTGCTGGTGCTGGCCATCTGGTGCTATGCCCTGCTGACGGGACTGCCCACCAGCCTTGTCCGCGCCGCCACGATGATCACGGTCTATTCGCTCTTCTCACTCGGCGGGCGCCGCCATGCCTCGCTCAACGTGCTTTGCTTCACCGCCATCGTCATGCTGCTCATTGACAGCAGTGCCCTGTTCGACGTGGGCTTCCAACTGTCGTTCATGGCCATGCTGGGCATCCTGCTGTTCATGCCGCTGATGGAGGGATGGCTGTCGGCACACTGGCGGATGGAGCACCGCGTCGTGTCATGGCTCTTCAGCCTGCTGGCGGTGTCGGTGGCGGCGCAGGTAGGCACGGCACCACTCGTGGCCTACTACTTCGGACGCTTCTCCACTTGGTTTCTCGTCACCAACCTCGTCGTCATCCCCCTGACCACGCTCCTGCTCTATGCTGCCCTCGCCACATTCGTCCTTCCCTTCATGGGCGTCGTGGCTGTGGCGTTGGCTCAGACGATGAACAAGGCATTAGACATCATCAGCACATGGCCACTTGCCAGCGTGGAGGGCCTTCACCCTTCTGTGCTGCAAGTGGCCATGTGCTATGTCGTTGTGGCGGCAGTCTATGTGCTGCTTACATATACCCAAGCCAGCGCAAGATATCGTTGAGGTTGGCCACCACCATCAAAAGGATGAGGATGCCGAAGCCCACGTACTCGGCGCGTATCATGAACTTCTCGCTGGGTTTGCGTCCCGTTATCATCTCGTAGAGCAGGAACAAGACGTGTCCGCCGTCGAGTGCGGGGATGGGCAGGATGTTCATGAAGGCGAGGATGATGGACAGGAAAGCGGTCATCTCCCAGAAGCGATGCCAGTCCCAGACCTCGGGGAAGAGGCTGCCGATGGCTCCGAAGCCGCCCAATGACTTCGCTCCCTCGCTGGTGAAGACATACTGCATGTCGCTGACGTAGCTGCAGAGCTTGTGCCAGCCATAGCCTATGCCAGCAGGAATGCTCTCGAAGAAGCCATACTTGAACGTGGTCGGCTCATAAAGCTGCACGGGGAAGAAGCCCAGCTTCAGGTCGGGAGAGAGGGTGACAGAGAGGGTGTCAGTCACCCCTACGGCTCCCGTGGAGGCTTCATCACTCTGCAGGACACTTGTGTCGCCCTCGGGGGACGACAGGGGGGCTGTGGCTGAGGCCACTCTCTTCAATACTATCTCCACCTGGCGCACCTTCATGCTGTCGGCCGGTTGGGCTGTCAGCACGTCGCGCAGGCGGGCTATCTCGTCCTGGAACTGGTTGTAGGAGGCTACGGCCCTGCCGTTGATGCCTACGATGGTGTCACCCGGCATCATGCCAATCTGTGCGGCTGCCGTGCCGGGGATGACGCTGTCGGCCACGGCGGGCATCCACACACGCATGAACATGGGCGTGGCCTTGAACATGTTGAGCAGGTTGAGGTCGGCCGACTCGGGGATATGGATGGTGACGGGCTGGCCGTCTCTGAGTACGTTGACTTGCTTGGCCTTCGACACCTCGCGGAACAGGTCGTCGTCCCATTTCTTCAGCGGGCCGCGGTCGGTGCTGACCAGCACGTCGCCGTCCTGGAAGCCCAGTGCCTTCGCCTCGCTGTTGAACTCCATGCCGTGGGTCATCTTCTCCACAGGCACGTAGGTCTCGCCCCAGGTGAAGAGAATCATCGAGTAGATGAACAGGGCGAGCAGGAAATTGACCAGCACGCCGCCAATCATGATGAGCAGACGCTGCCACGTGGGCTTGGTGCGGAACTCCCAGGGATGGGTCTCCTGGGAGAGCTGCTGGTTGGTCTCGTCTATCATGCCGTCGATGGCGCAGTAGCCGCCAAGGGGCAACCAGCCAAGGCCATACTCTGTGCCGACATATTCTTTCACGGTCTTTTTCTTCGGCTCCTCGCCTTCTTTGGCCTCTTCCTCCACCTCCTTCGTGGGCACCACCTCAGGCTTCAGTTTCAGCAGGCGGCGCACCCAGGTGTCGTAGGTGCTCATGATGTGGAACTTCAGGTTGAAGAACAGGTAGAACTTGGTCACCCTGACCTTGAAGAGCTTGGCAAAGGTGAAGTGGCCCAGCTCGTGCAGCAACACCAGCAGCGAGATGGCCATGAGGAACTGTAACAGTCTGATCAGGAATACTTCCATTTTTTAAATGCTTAATGCTTAATGCTTAATGCTTAATGCTTAATGCTTAATGCTTAATGCTTAATGCTTAATGCTTAATGCTTAATGCTTAATGTTTAATGCTTAATGGTTTACCTCATGCGCAGCCAATTATGCATTATGCATTAAGCATTAAGCATTGAATGGGCTACACGGCGTGCTTCTGCATCTGTCTGTACGTAGACATCATAGTCGGGCGTGTTGGAGAAGGGCACGCGCTGCATGGTCGCGGCGATGATGTCGGCCATCTGTGGGAACGAGCAGCGGTCTTCGAGGAAGGCCCGGTTGACCACCTCGTTGGCGGCATTGACGATGCAGGGCATGTTGCCGCCCTGACGGATGGCCTCGAAAGCCAGGGCGAGGCAGCGGAACTTCTCCAGGTCGGGCTCGAAGAACTCCAGCTTCTGCGCTGCAAAGAGGTCGAGCTTGTTGCCGCTGAGAGGCAAGCGCCGTGGGAACGAGAGCGCATACTGGATGGGCAGCCGCATGTCGGGCACTCCGAGCTGCGCCTTCACCGAACCGTCCTGGAACTGCACGGCGCTGTGGATGATGCTCTGCGGATGCACCAGCACCTGTATCTGGCTGGCCTCGACGCCGAAGAGCCACTTCGCCTCGATCACCTCGAAGCCCTTGTTCATCATCGTGGCTGAGTCGATGGTAATCTTCGCTCCCATGTCCCAAGTGGGATGGCGCAGGGCGTCGGCCTTCGTCACCGTGGCCAACTGCTCGGGAGGCATCAGGCGGAACGGGCCGCCGGAGGCTGTCAACAAGATTTTGTCAATGGGATTGTCGTCCTCGCCGACGAGACTCTGGAAGATGGCCGAGTGCTCGCTGTCGACGGGCAGGATGCTGACATGATACTGCTGTGCCAGCTGCAGGATAAGGGCACCGGCCACCACCAGCGTCTCCTTGTTGGCAAGGGCAATGGCCTTGCGCGCCTTGATGGCATGGATGGTGGGGCTGAGGCCCGCAAAGCCCACCATGGCGGTGAGCACCATGTCGATGGGACCGGATTCAACGATGTCGTCCAATGCCTTCGCTCCGGCATAGACCTTCACATCGGGCATGTCGGCCATGAGGCTTTTCAGCTCGTCGTAGCGTGCCTCGTTGGCAATGACCACAGCGGCGGGATGAAATTGATGTGCCTGTTCAGCCAACAGCTGCACACGGTTGTTGGCCGTGAGGCAATAGACCTCGTAGAGGTCGTTGTGCTCCTCAATGACCTGCAACGCCTGCGTGCCAATGCTCCCCGTAGAACCGAGGATGGCTATCTGTCGTTTCATGATTGTCGATTTTGCAAAATTCGGGCGCAAAAGTACGAAAAATAAACGACATGGCAAAGAAACTGAAAAATTCTTTGTAACTTTGCACTGAAAATATGTCTTATACAATGAAAATAGGAATTTTAGTAGCTATGGACCGCGAGCTGCAGCAGCTGCGCCAGGTCTTTCAGAACAGTCAGGTAGTGGTAGAGAAGTGTGGCATCGGCAAGGTGAACGCCGCCTTGGGTGTACAGCGCATGATCAACGCGCACCGGCCCGACTGCATCATCTCGTCGGGTTGCGCCGGCGGCAACGGCGACGACGTGAACATCAAGGACATCGTGGTAAGCAGCGAGGTGGCCTATCACGACGTCTATTGCGGCGCTGCCGAGGGCGGCTCATTGGCCTACGGACAGGTGCAGGGCATGCCCGCACGCTTCCAGGCCGACCCCTACCTGCTGCGCAAGAGTGAAGAGTTGGAAGTGAAGCGTGGACTGATAGTGACCGGCGACTGGTTTGTAGATTCGCGTGAGAAGATGGAGAGCATCATCCAGCTGTTTCCCGAAGCAAAGGCCGTCGACATGGAGTCGGCTGCCATCGCGCACGCGTGTTATATAAATAATGTGCCGTTCATCTCCTTCCGCGTCATCAGCGACATGCCCCTGCGCGACAGCCATGCCTCGCAGTACCACGACTTCTGGAACCAGGTGGCCGCACAGTCCTTCCAGCTCACACGCACCTTCGTCGAATCGCTGTAGCCTGTCATATTCATGGCAGGGCACCAGCCGGGAAAGCAAAGGATTCCCCTTTAACTTCCCCTTTAACTTCCCCAAAGAAATGACCAAATACTTTGACGATGCGGTGGCATTGCTGAAGGAGCTGATTGCCACACCGCGCGTGAGTCGCAATGAAACGGCGGCAGCCGACCTGATGGAGCGCCACATGAAAGAGTGGGGACTGAACCCGCAACGCGAGATGAACAACGTGTGGGCGGTGTGTCCCGACTATGACGACAGCCGCCCCTCCCTGCTGCTCAATGCTCACCTCGACACGGTGAAGCCTGTGGCATCGTGGACACGCCAGCCCCATGAGCCTGCCGTAGAAGGCGATCGCCTCTACGGCCTGGGCGCCAACGACTGCGGCGGCGGACTCGTCACACTGCTCATGACTTACAGGCGCTTGGTGAACGCTTCATCCTCTTCCCGCGCGTACAATATTATTTATTTGGCTTCGGCCGAGGAGGAGGTGTCGGGAGCTAATGGCGTGGCACGCGCCCTGCCCCTGCTGCCGCCGGTGAGCGTGGCCATTGTGGGCGAGCCGACAGGACTGCAGCCTGCCATCGCCGAGAAGGGACTGATGGTGATTGACGGCTATGCCGACGGCGTCAGCGGCCATGCAGCTCGCAACGAAGGTGTCAACGCCATCTATGAGGCGCTCGACGACCTGCTCTTCCTGCGTGACTACCGCTTTGAGCGCGTCAGCCCGCTATTGGGGCCGATGAAGATGACCGTCACCGTGGTGGAGAGCGGCACACAGCACAACGTAGTGCCCGACAGGCTGCACTTTGTCCTCGACGTGCGCACCACGGAACTATACAGCAACGAAGAGGTGTTCGCTTTCCTGCAGTCGAAGATGAAGAAATGCCGCTTGGAGGCGCGCTCCTTCCGCCTGCACTCATCGTCCATCACGACAGAGCACCCGTTGGTGCAGCGCTGCTTGGCAATGGGCCTGACGCCTTTCGGCTCACCCACGCTGAGCGACCAGTGCCTGATGTCGTTCCCCTCGCTGAAGCTGGGGCCTGGCGAGTCAGCGCGCTCTCATTCAGCCGACGAGTTTATCTGCCTGAGCGAGCTGGAGCGTGCAATGGACGTTTACGAAAAGCTGTTGGATTGACCTGAATGATTCGTGGATGTTTTTTCTGTCTGCGACGCAACGCGAATATACGCAAATGTCTCGTGAATGGTTCGTGAATTTTTCTGTCTGCGACGCTACACGAATATACACGAATGAACACGAATGATTCATAAATATTTTATTTATTTGTCTGCGACGCAACGCGAATATACGCTAATGCCTCGCGAATGTTTCGTGAATTTTTAATTATTTACGATTATTCGCGTGTCATTTACGCACATTCGCGTTGCGCCGCAGGCAAAAGAAAAGGATGTGGTTTCAACGTCATGTTTGTGAATAGTTTTTTCTGTCTGCGAC
>JAEEPZ010000143.1 GCA_016285055.1 Prevotella sp. | reverse complement strand
CTCCTTTGCTGCCACTCCTTTGCTGCCACTCCTTCGCTGCCACTTCTTTGCAGCCCACTCTTCGCTGAAACTTCTTCGCCCACACTCTTCGCTGACAGGATATTACTGATATTACAGACCCCACCCCTAACCCCTCCCCTTGAAGGGAGGGGATGGCTGCGCATGAATAAGTCAACTGCTATATCATTGCCAATATTTTTTACCCTAAAAACAGGTCTCTGAAAAAACTCATTCTGGAAAGAATGAGGGTAGCCTCGACACTGAAAAACGTGGTTCTTTTTCGTTTGCCACGGGCTATCACGGTCTCATTCAGACCTCAGAAACAAGAAAATTTGCGCACTTTGCGGAAAATGTGCAGCATTTTAGCATGATAACTGGCCTGCTTGTAAATTTTTCAGGCTCATTTAGACTCAAAAAGAGGCTCCGCAGAAAAATTCCCAGCCTGGGAATTTTTCTGCGGAGCCTCCTTTTTTCAGCAGGGAGGCACGCCACAAATGCCTAAAAGCATTAAATGGCTGTCAGTCAGTAGAATAGCGAAAACACCTCGTTTTTGCGATATTTTCGGTCAAATGTGCATTTGGTGAATTCCAATCGATTCTCGTTGTCCTAACTTTTTACTTTTGTAAAGAAAGATTACTCAAGCCAGGCAAGTTACACCGCCGCTCCCCTTACAGGGGCGGGGGGAGCGGCGGAGATACTGTGTATAAAGGGTATGGCCTGAAGGGGAGAACATTCGCAAAAGTTTCCTCTTTCTGCTTCCATTTTATCTTTCGAGAGTAGAATTGTAATTGTGGCAGAGCTAATGCAAGGCTGCCCCGTTTGGCTATTCAAGCGACTCCAACAGCTCTATCTCCACGATGCGCAGCTCGCTCTTCGTGTCGCTGCCATTCTTTGCCTTGAAGAGGTCGAGCTCGCCTGCGGCGGGTTCGGCCACCTCGACAATGCCGCCAAAGGCATCCCTGTCCTTGCCGGCTCCCTTCAGCCGGATGCTGATCTCGTCGGTCTTGACACGCTTGGTGGGCGTCAGGTGGATATAGCCGAGGCTGCGCTCCGTTTCGCCGCTCCAGATGAGTTGCTTGCCGGCAAAGATTTCCAGGGGATAGCTGCGCAGACGCCAGCCGGTGAGCTTCAGGCAGATGTCGCTGATGGCGGCCTTCCGCCCGAGCCGGTAGGTGATCCAAGCGGTGGAGAGGCGGCCGTCGTTCTTCCACTCCGACAGCTCGTTGTCGTCGTAGCTGCATGAGGCGTGGTCGGTGTCGAAGCCGGCCTTGGCTGAGACGATGTCCACACTGCGTGCCTGCTCGGCATAGGAAGGCGTCAGCGGCGTCTCGCCACGGCTCAGACGGCCTTCAAGGGTGAGCTGTGGCAGGCGCCCTTCGCTGCTCACCTCTTTGCTGTTCAACTCGATGTAAGCTGGCTTCAACCCTTCGGCATAGGCGGACAGATGGATTTCGCCCTGATGCGGGGTGGTGCGCACGAGCACACGGTTGATGCCGCACTCAACGGGTAGCGACATGGCACCGACATAATTGTCGGACACGTTCTTCGTGGCTGCAGCGTCGAGGAGGCCGTCGGGACGGTTGTCGTCAGCGCGTTGCAGGTCTTTGTTGTTGCGCGAGGCGATGCCTCCTACCCATTTGGCTTCGCCCCACAACCCGAAGTGAATCATGCGGTTGTCGAGCGGGCAGCGGCGTCCCTGCTTGTCAATCACCTCCACCTGAAGCAGCACCATGTCGGCACCGTCGGCCTGCGTGCCTTCGGGATTCTCGATGGCTGTGAGCTTCAGCTGGGCAGGCTCGCCGACGGTCTCCAGCTGGTAGCGGCTGCCATCGGAAGCCACCGCCTCCAGCGTGCCAGGCTCGAAGGGAACATCGTCGAAGGTGAAGAGGTAACGGTAGTTCTGACGGCCCTTGCCCAGCGAGCGACCGTTGAGAAGCAGCTCTACCTCGTCGCCTGTCGAAACCACATACACGGGTTTCCTGAGTTGTGCCTGATGCTGGGTGTCGTAGCTCCAATGCCCAACGATAAACGTCTGCGGTGTCTCGGGCTCCACCCATCCGTTCCACATCACTTGGTGTGCGAAGAAGGCGTCCTTGGGTATGCGCATGGCATCGGTGACACCGCTGGTGCGGTAGTTCGACTCGCCGCGATGGTGGGTGTTGGTGTCGCTGAACACTATCTTCATGCCGCCCGAAGAGACGCGGGTGCCGGTGCCCGGACGCTCACGCCAGTAGTCGTACCAGCGGCGCACCATCTCAACGGCAAACTGGTCCATGTTGTGGTTGTACTCCAAGGCCGGCTTGCCACGGTAGAGCGGGCCGTCGCCCTCCTTGTGATAGGGATAGCTCCACTCGTCCCAGTATTTGCGCAGCCCCTCGTCGCGACAGTATTCCATGGCCCACATCGGGTGCTTCTTGCTTTTGTTGATGTACAGCATCTCGCCGCCATACTCCGCCTCGTCGATGTCGAGCATCTCACGGCTGCCGATGGCGCGTCCGCCGTGTGGGTCGTACTCGTCGCGGATGGCTTTCATCTCCAGCATGTGCTCGCGGCTGATGCTCTCGTTGCCACACTCGTAGAAGAGGATGGAGGGGTTGTTGCGGTTGTAGATGATGGCATCGCGCATCAGCTCGGTGCGCTGAGTCCAGCGGGCGCCCTCCACGTCTTTCTCCGCATCGCCTGCGGGCATGGCCTGCGGCAGTCCCACGCGGTCGCACGACTCGATGTCCTGTTTCCACGGCGTGACGTGCATCCAGCGCACCATGTTGCCGCCCGAAGCCACCATCTGGCCGTTGGAGTAGTCGCTCAGCCAGGCCGGGACGCTCAGCCCCACGCCCGGCCACTCGTTGGACGTGCGCTGAGCATAGCCATGCACCATCATCACACGGTCGTTGAGCCATATCTTGCCTTCGCCGAAACGGGTCTTGCGGAAGCCAGTGCGGACGACGACCTTGTCGTTGGCTGCGGTGGCCGTCTCCAGCTTGTCTCTCAGGTAGGTCTCCACCGTGTAGAGATAGCCGTAGCCCCACGACCAGAAGTGCAGTCCCTGCACCTCATGCGCTGCCTTGGCGACAGCGGTCTCGCCGGGATGCAGGGTGATGGTCTCGTTGCCGTTGAAGACCACCACCTTGTTGCCATCCTTGTCTTTCAGCACAACCGTGAGAAAGAACGACCGGTCGCGGCTGTCCTCGTTTCTCACCTGGCTTTCCACGTGTATCACAGCCTTTCGGGCCGCGATGTCGAAGTCGGTGGCATAGACATACGTGCCCGTGGTGCCGAGGTCGGAATAGAGCGGCAGGGTCTGGTAGAGCTTGTCGGTGATGTGCAGATAGACGTTCTTCGGTATGCCGCCATAGTTGGCGTTGAAGTTGCGGTCGTTCCACTGGTAGCGGCTGTCGTGCTTGCGTGAGCGGTAGGTCCAGCTGTTGTCGCAGCGCACGGCCAGCACATTCTCCCCCGCCGTGACGTATGGGGACAGGTCGAAGCCGCAGGCCATCACGCCGTTCTCGCTCATGCCCAGATGATGGCCGTTCAGATAGAAGTCGGCTCCCTGGCGCACGCCCTCAAACTCTAAGAACACTTTTGCGTTGAGCACTCGTTCTGAGGAGGACGATGCGTCGGCCGGGGCGAAGAGTTGTGGATGAAGGGTGAACGCTTTCCTGTACCAGCAGATGGTGTCTGTCAGGTCTACGATGTCCTTGCGGAAGGCTTCGTCGCCGTTGAAGGCGTAGGGCAGCGTCACTGGCAGCCATCCGCTGTCGTCGAAGGCTGCCTCAGAAGCTGCTGGCACATCGCCGACAAACAGTCGCCAGCCGGCGTTGAAATTCACATGCTCGCGTTCCACTGCCTGCACGCTGGTGGCCAGTGTGAGCAACAGGTATAGCAACAGGTTTTGTTTCATACTTCGGGAGTTAAAGTGGGAGTAAAAGTGGGAGTTAAAGTGGGAGTTAAAGTGGAAGTTAAAGTGGAAGTAAAAGTGGGAGTTAAAATGGGAGTTAAAGTGGAAGTTAAAGTGGGAGTTAAAGTGGAAGTAAAAGTGGGAGTAAAAGTGAAAGTAAGAATGGAAGTAAAAATGGCAGTTGCACGTCCCTCGAGGATGTGCAACTGCTGTTCAAAGGTTTGGACGAGATGTTATTTTGGCTGTTTGCCGATGTAGGCGAGGATGCCACCGTCGACATAGAGCACGTGGCCGTTGACAGCGTCGGAGGCGTGCGAAGCCAGGAACACGGCGGGACCGCCCAGCTCTGACGGGTCAAGCCAGCGGCCGGCGGGCGTCTTGGCGCAGATGAACGAGTCGAAGGGATGGCGGCTGCCGTCCGGCTGGCGCTCGCGCAGCGGAGCCGTCTGCGGTGTGGCGATGTAGCCCGGGCCGATGCCGTTGCACTGGATGTTGTACTCGCCGTACTCAGAGCAGATGTTGCGGGTGAGCATCTTCAGACCACCCTTGGCGGCGGCATAGGCGCTGACGGTCTCGCGGCCCAGCTCCGACATCATCGAGCAGATGTTGATGATTTTACCCTCGCGGCGCTCCATCATCTCAGGGATGACAGCGGAGGAGCAGATGAACGGTCCGACGAGGTCGATGTCGATGACCTGCTGGAACTCGGCGCGCTTCATCTCGTGCATGGGGATGCGCTTGATGATGCCGGCGTTGTTCACCAGGATGTCAATCTGACCCACTTCCTCGTGAATCTTCTCCACGAGTGCCTTGATGGCGTTCTCGTCGGTGACGTCACACACATAGCCCTTCACGTTCTCAATGCCGGCCTCCTTGTAGTTGTCTAAACCACGCTGCAGGGCTGCCTCGTTGATGTCGTTGAAGATGATGTTCTTGATGCCGGCTGCCACGAATGCCTTTGCAATGTTGAAGCCGATGCCGTAAGATGCGCCGGTAATCCATGCGTTCTTACCCTCTAATGAAAACAAGTTGTTCATAATACAATAATGCTTTACTATAAAATAATTTTAGAAAAAAGTGAGAAATTCTTTTGTCTTGTCTGCGACGCTACACGAATAACCACGAATGAACACGAATGATTCATAAATATACTATTCATCATCATCTTCATATTCTCTTGGATCCCAATCTATGTTTTCGTTCACGATCTCCATATTACGGTCAAGTAGAACACATTCGTTGGTTTCTTCTATATAGCCATATCTTTCACCTTGTAGTTTTTTTGTTCCGAAATTGATAAGCAAACCAATTGGGTGTTTTGTCAGTCGCAGGTAATTGAATAATTGAGCTCGATGACCTGGTAATATTGCACTGACTGACTTCAATTCTACAACAACATCGTCCACCACGACATCCATCTTATAGGATTTCTTTAACTTGTGAGTTTTATAGAAGCAGGGCAATGGCTCCTCAGAAACACAATCAATGCCTCGGTCAGCAAGTTCAAAGCAGAGAGATTCGTTATAGACAGGCTCAAGAAGTCCCCAATGCAAAGTGGAATGTACTTCCATCGCAGAGCCGATAATTGAGTATACTATGTCTTTGTACTGCCTAAAAGACTTCATAGAGGCTTTTCAATATTTATTTATGAAACATTCGTGTCCATTCATGAATATTCATGTAGCTCCGCAGGAAAAACAAAAACATGAAACATTCGTATCCATTGATATTCGCGTTACGCCGTAGGTAATCTATTTCTTTACTTCAGATCCTTTATGTCATAGAAGTCCTGGTCGCCGTAGTCGATATTTTCGCCGGCCATGCCCCAGATGAACGTGTAGTTGTGGGTGGCGGCGGCGCTGTGGATGCTCCATTCGGGTGAGAGCACCGCCTGGTCGTTGTGCAGCCAGAGGTGGCGTGTCTCCTGCGGCTCGCCCATGAAGTGGCACACAGCCTGGTCCTCGGGTAACTCGAAATAGAAGTAAGCCTCCATGCGGCGGCTGTGGGTGTGCGCAGGCATCGTGTTCCACACAGAGCCGGGCGCCAGCTCGGTCATGCCCATCTGCAGCTGGCACGTGGGCAGCACCTGGTTGACCAGCATCTTGTTGATGTTGCGCTCGTTAGACATCTCCAGCGACCCCATGTGGGCCACCACGGCATCCGCTTTCGTCACCTTCCGGCAGGGATAGGCCGTGTGCGCCGTAGCGGAGTTGAAGTAGAACTTTGCTGGCTGTTGTGCGTCCGGCGTCGGAAGGGCGGGGGCAAAGCGCACCTCACGGTCACCCCGGCCGATGTAGAGCGCCTCCTTGAAACCGAGTTCGAACACCTCGTCGCCCACGATGACACGTCCAGGGCCACCCACGTTGTAGATGCCCACCTCGCGGCGAGTGGTGAAGAACGGCGCCTTCAGCGGGTCGATGGCTTCTAAGGGCAGCTCCTCGTCAACGGGCATGGCGCCCCCAACAATCATGCGGTCGTACATAGAGTACACCATGTTCACCTCATCTTTGGCAAAGAGACGCTCAATGAGGAAGTCGTGACGCAGACGCGTCGTGTCATAGCAGCGAGCATCCAGAGGATTGGAGGCATAGCGCAGCTCATAGTTAGTATTCATGGTTAGCTTCTTTTGATTTGTTCGGTTGCAAAATTACAAAAGATTTCTGTACTTGCGTTCAATCTTGTACTAAAAAGATTAAAAAAACTGAAAGATAGGGCGATTTCTTCATAATAGTTAATAAAAATGTTGTAACTTTGCAGTCATTATTACTTCCAATGACTATACACTAGCCTTCATTCTATGGAAAAAATCAGAGAAATCCTCACGCGATGCAGGAAGCGTAGCGTGGCTTTGTTCGCCCTGCTGCTGGCATCGACCGTGATGCTGTGGGCTGATGAAACGATAGCCCTCAATGGCCAAGGCTATAAAGACGGCGCAGAGGTGACCAGTGTCAGCGGCACTGACTGCACCGTGACCTTCGACAAGGGCTCTGGCAGTAATCCACCCAAGTATTACACCACAGGAACGGCCGTCCGCATGTATGGCGGCAACACTATGACCGTGGCTTCTGCGACGAAGACCATCGTAGGTATCGTCATCACCTTTGGCTCGGGCGATGGCACCAACACAATAACAACCAACGTGGGAAGCTACAGCAAAGGCACATGGACGGGCAGCGCATCGTCGGTCACCTTCACCGTTGGAGGCAGCAGCGGCCACAGAAGGATTCAGGCGCTGACAGTCAACTACACTGGTGACACCCCCGGCCCCGGCCCTGGCCCCGGCGACCAGACAGACCCTGCAGACCCTACAGACCCTCATGCTGCCGTCCTTGCCTACTACCAAAATGCCAACGGCAAGAAGGGCGCCGCGCTGAAGACGGCCATGAGCGGCATTATCTATAGCCGCACAGAACAGAGCTACAATAGCTTGTGGACAGCCTTCAAGACTACTGATGTGCGCAGCGATGGCAAAATCTGGGACATGTACTCGAATACCACCAGTTATGTCCCGGGCGGCCCGGCTCAGGGAGCTAATTACAAAAAAGAAGGTGACAGCTATAACCGCGAGCACTCCTTCCCCCAAAGCTGGTTCAACAGCAACCCACCCATGAAAACCGACCTGTTCCACATCTATCCCACGGATGGTTTTGTCAACAGTGAACGCTCCAACTATCCCTTCGGTGAGACAAATGGCGAGGATTACAAGTCGAATAACGGTTTCAGCAAGCGTGGCAACTGCACCTATCGCGGCTATTCGGGCACTGTCTTCGAGCCTGACGACGAGTACAAGGGCGACTTCGCGCGTACATACTTTTATATGGTCACTTGCTATGAGGAGAAGTTGCATGACTGGCATGAGAATTGTCCTGAATCGCGTGCCACCATCGACGGAAGCACCTATCCTGGCTTGACAGTCTGGCAGCTGGAGATGCTGATGAAGTGGGCGAAGGATGACCCCGTCAGCGAGAAGGAGACCAAGCGCAACAACGCAGTCTATTCCATACAGGAAAACCGCAACCCCTTCATCGACTATCCTGGACTGGAGGAGTACATCTGGGGCAATATGACCAATACGGCGTTCAGCTACGACCACTATGTGCGGCCAGACAACAACAAGCAGAACGTGACGATGAGCTTCAGCCTGGCTGCGGCCACGGCCACACTTGGCGAGGACTTCACCCAACCGACGCTGACTACCACGCCCGCCGGCCTGACCGTCAGCTACAGTAGCAGCAATGAGGCGGTAGCAACGGTCAATGCCAATACGGGCGATGTCACGCTCGTGGCAGAAGGAACAACAGAAATCACTGCAACATTCGCTGGCAACAGCAGCTACAATCCGGGCACAGCTTCTTACTTACTCGCTGTTTCCGCAGCTGCTACGCCTGGTGGAGAAACAGTGCTCTATGAAGGGCTTACAGCTTATTCGGCGAAGGCAGATGGTACTGCTGAATTGGAAAAAGACAATAGCAAATTTGACTATAAAAACTGGAGTTCAGTATCCAAGATATACTCAGGCGGTACAAGCAATGCTTATAGTAACGGCGGATGCTTGAAGTTTGGATCCAGTAGTGCAGTTGGCTCAATGGCTACTGGCAACATTTCGCTCACAGGCAGTGGAACGCTGACATTCTATCTGAAGAAATACGGAAGCGACACTGGCAACCTGAAGGTCACGGTGACTGGGGCAACAGCCGATGTCTCGCAGTTTACGCCTGCAAGCCAGTGGACACTATGCACTGTCCATCTCACCAATGCCACAGGCACCGTGACTGTGAAGTTTGAAACCACCTCGAAGCGAGCTTACGTTGATGAAATCAAGCTCATCAGTGGTGGCGGAACGGCGCCGGCCATCGTTAAGGGCGACGCCAACGGTGACGGCCATGTCAACATTGCGGATGTGACGGCCATCATCAACCATATCAACTTGTCAACGCCGCAGAACTTCAACGAGCAGGCAGCAGACGCCAACAACGACGGAGTCATCAACATCGCCGATGTCACAGCGGTCATCAACATCATCAACGAATAGGTATATTCATCTTTCGCAAGTTTTGGAGTAAAAGGAGTTAAGGGAGTAAAAGGAGTTAAAGACAATAGCTTTGCTATGGGTTTCAACCCATAGACAAAGGCTTCTCGTGGAGAGTCATTTGTCTTTAACCTGAATTATTCATGGCAATTAAACAATATGCCGTTAACTCTTTCTTTTTCACACGAATGACCATGCGCTCGGCTCTGCCGCTTGCTACCGAAAGGGACGCAAGAATTAAACACGAATTATTCATAAATAAAAAAATTAGGGAACTATATACCTGTTGACTCCAAATAGCTCCTTATGAATAAATATACAGTTGCCGAAAACTTATCAAGGGTTTTCGGCAATTATTTTTGTGTCAATATGAGGCTATCATAAAATCACTTATTGCAGAAACAATAAACAGTTATCTAAAGAGTAATTTGTTATTAGCGGGTTAAAATGAGTAGCCAAACAAATGACTACTCATTTTTGTATATCTATACACTATTGATATTTAGAGTCAACAGGTATATAGTTCCCTAATCATTTCACCAGGATGTGTAGCAATAAATGGGGGTGCCGCATTATCGAATTCAATGTTCATTGTCTAAATTGATTAAGACGGTGCAAAGATAATGATAATTTTCAAGATATTAGCAAATTTGCGAATTATTTTAAGATTTCTTGCGAATTTTATTAAAAATCTGGTTCTGCATCTCTTGGCGTTAATTGTTCTAAAGCGAGAAATTAGATATGCGGACAGCATCGGTGCAGAATACCGATAACTGCCCGCTATCAACGAGAGAGTTATGCTTCAAAGACTAACTTCTGGAACAACCTGGCCATCGAGGAGGTTGATGATGCGCTGGGCGTAAC
>JAEEPZ010000025.1 GCA_016285055.1 Prevotella sp. | reverse complement strand
ATAGCAGTTGACCTATTCATGCGCAGCCATCCCCTCCCTTCAAGGGGAGGGGTTAGGGGTGGGGTCTGTAATATCAGTAATATCCTGTCAGCGAAGAGTGTGGGCGAAGAAGTTTCAGCGAAGAGTGGGCTGCAAAGAAGTGGCAGCGAAGGAGTGGCAGCAAAGAGCATTACTGACATTACAGACCCCACCCCTGCCCCTCCCCTTGAAGGGAGGGGATGGCTGCGCATAAATCCTTTCTGCAAAGGGTCAACTGCTATATCATTGCCATAATTATTCGTAGTCCTTCGGCGTCAGCCTGATGTTCATCAGTGTGTCCTTGGGATTCTTCATGTCGCAATAGACATACTGGAAGATGAACTGGCTCTCCATGTAAGGCTTGTAGCTGGGCATGTTATTCAGTTCCTGCAACAGAACGTCGCGCATGTCGAGCCGCTCCAGTGCCTCAGGTGCGGCGTCGAGCAGGAAGTCCTGCTTCCACGTGCGGGTGGCTTTGTCAAAGGTGATGCGCTCCAGGATGAGCGTTCCCTCGTCGTTCAGCTTCATGGGGCAACGCTTGGCTGTCACATCGGCTGCATCGCGCGCAGCACGCTCTTCCATCGATTCCTGACAGGCGCTAAGTGTCAGCAGCGCTGTCAATAAGAGTAAAAAATGCTTCATATTCAGTGTTGATTGTTGGGTGTTGAGTGCTTGTTACAGAGTGATGGCGCAAAAATACGAAAAAAATCTGAAAGAAAACACATTATTTCTTTCTTTTTCTCTTACAATTATTGTAACTTTGCAAAAATTTCTTTACTAACCAAATTATTACTATGCTTAGAAAACTGATTCTTTCTGTGGCGCTGACGGCAACGGCCGTAGCGATGGCAGCACCTGCAACGACGCCCGTGTGGCGCGACCCTGCCGTGAACCAAGTGAACCGTGAGGCACGACGTGCCGACTTCTTTGCCTTTGAGAACGCCGACAAAGCCAAGGCGGGCGACAAGACGAAGAGCGACCGCTATCTGTCGATGGAAGGCAAATGGAAGTTCAACTTCGTGAAGGACCACAACCTGGCCCCCGCCGATTTCTTCTCACTGAAGTTCGACGACTCGCAGTGGGTGGACTTCCCCGTGCCCGGGCTGTTCGAGATTGAAGGCTATGGTGACATGACCTACAAGAATGCCGGCTATGCCTGGTGCACCACCTTTGACAACAATCCGCCCTTCATCGGCGAGACCAACAACTACACCGGCTCTTATCGCCACACCTTCAACCTGCCCGACAGTTGGAACGGACAGGAGGTGTACTTCCACGTAGGCTCGGCCACAAGCAACCTCGCCGTGTGGGTCAACGGCAAGTACGTGGGCTACTCGGAGGATTCGAAGGTGGCTGCCGAGTTCAACATCACAAAGTATCTGAAGAAAGGCCAGAACCTCATCGCCATGCAGGTGATGCGCTGGTGCGACGGCTCGTGGCTCGAGGACCAGGACTTCTGGCGCTTCACCGGCATCGCCCGCGAGGTCTATCTCTACGCACGTCCGAAGGTGCACATTCAGGACATCACCATCGGCCAGGACTGGCAACAGGGCAAGGGCTTGCTCGACGTGCAGGTCAGCCTGAAGGGCAGCGGCAACGTAGAGGCCCGTCTGCTGGATGCCAACGGCAAGGAAGTGGCAACAGGCCTGAAAGCCACTGTTGACAACGTGAAAGCCTGGACGGCTGAGACGCCTAACCTCTACACGCTGGAGCTGACGCTGAAGCAGGGACAGAAAACCGTTGAGGTGGTGACGAAGAAGGTGGGCTTCCGCCACATCGAGATCACCGGCGGTCAGTTGCTCGTCAACGGCCAGCCCATCCTCATCAAGGGTGCCGACCGCCACGAGCTGGATCCCGACGGCGGCTACATCGTCTCGATGGAACGCATGATTGAGGACATCAAGATCATGAAGCAGCTCAACATCAATGCCGTGCGCACCTGCCACTATCCCGACGACCCGCGCTGGTATGACCTCTGCGACGAGTACGGCATCTACCTCACGGCCGAGGCCAACCTCGAGAGCCACGGCATGGGCTACGGCGAGCACACACTGGCCAAGCGCGCCGACTTCGAGAAGATGCACTTAGAGCGCAACGAGGCCAACGTGAAGTCGTTTAAGAACCATCCCTCCATCATCGTCTGGTCACTGGGCAACGAAGCCGGCTTCGGACCCAACTTTGAGAAGTGCTACACCTGGATCAAGGACTATGACAAGACGCGCCCCGTGCAGTATGAGCGTGCTCCCTACGAGGGCGGCTTTACCGACATCACCTGCCCCATGTATGCCGACTACAACTGGTGCGAGCGCTATTGCAAGGGCAACAACCCGCGCCCGCTCATCCAGTGCGAGTATGCCCACGCCATGGGCAACTCGATGGGTGGATTCAAGGAATACTGGGACCTCATCCGCAAGGAGCCGAAGTATCAGGGTGGCTACATCTGGGACTTCGTCGACCAAGGCATGCGTGACAAGAGTCCCATCACCGGCCGCACCATCTTCACCTACGGCGGCGACTACGGCGAGTATCCTGCCAGCGACTACAACTTCAACTGCAACGGCGTTATCGCCCCTGACCGCCGACTGAATCCGCACGCCTACGAGGTAGGCTACTACTACCAGAACATCTGGGTGACGGAGAAGGATTTCAAGGAGGGCAAGTTTGAGGTGTACAACGAGAACTTCTTCAAGACGCTCGACGACATGGAGCTGGAGTGGTTTGTCGGCGGAGCATCGGGCAACGGCCATCACCGCGACAACGTACCTGCTGGCATGACCTTCGGCCACGGCGGCAAGATAGACCTGAGCGGTATTGCTCCTCAGCAGCGTAAGGTCATCACCGACGAGACCATGAAGCAGACCGTCACAAAGGTATTAGAGCATCACGGCGACGGCGAGCTCTTCGTCATCTTCCAGTTCAAGTCGAAGAACGGCGCCCCGCTCATCGACAAAGGTCAGGTACTGGCACGCCAGCAGTTTGCTCTCAGCAGCTATCAGTGGCCGTCACTCTCTACCACACCTACCCAACCCACCCCACCTACTACATCTACCAAACCTACCAAACTTACTACACCTACCCAACCCACAATCACCAAAGAAGAAACCAACACCTACGTGAAGTTCTCAGCAGCCGGCACCGACATCTCCATCGGCAAGCGCTCCGGCTTGATCGACTATCTGAACGTCGACGGCAAGCGGATGCTGCAGTTCCGCGAGAGCATCCGTCCTGAGTTCTGGCGTGCTCCCACCGACAACGACTACGGTGCTGGCCTGCAGCGTCGCTTCGAGACCTGGCGCCATCCGCAGATGCGCATGAAGAGCTTCAATATAGGCGAAAGCACCGCCGTTGCCACCTTCGACCTCCCCGACCAGAAGGCTCAGCTCACCCTCACCTACGCCCTCAATGAGCAGGGCGAAGTCATCATACGTGAGCAGATGACCACCGACAAGGAGGCTAAGGTAAGCAACCTGTTCCGCTATGGCATGACGCTGCAGATGCCCAAGCAGTTTGACCGCATCGAATACTACGGCCGTGGCCCGGCTGAGAACTACATCGACCGC
The DNA here is from genome assembly GCA_016285055.1 of Prevotella sp. Classification (GTDB taxonomy): domain Bacteria; phylum Bacteroidota; class Bacteroidia; order Bacteroidales; family Bacteroidaceae; genus Prevotella. The sequence goes on along the minus strand of JAEEPZ010000025.1, from coordinate 37,241 downwards.
AACTCCAGTGAGTTCATCGGTGTGTACAAGAACAAGGTGCAGGACGAATACTTCGAGTATGTACGCCCGCAGGAGAGCGGCAACCACACCGACATCCGCTGGTTTAATGTGATTGATGCCAACGGCAAGGGTCTGCAGTTCTACAGCAACGCTCCGATGGAGGCCAGCGCCATGCCTTACACCATGGACCAGCTCGACGACGGCCCGCACAAGGACAAGGCTTGGGGACACCACAGCGGCGACCTCATCCCCGCTGGCAAGACACAGGTGTTCATCCAGCAGCGCCAGTTCGGCTTGGGCTGCGTGAACTCATGGGGCGCTTGGCCTCGTGACGAGTACCGCCTGCCCTATCAGGACTACGACTTCACCTTTGCTATCAAACCCATCAAATAAGTGAAACCATCCCTCGCTCAATCCCTCCCTGCAGGAAGGAAAGTCATCACCTTACTGTTGTGCTATATCTGCACACTTGGTGTCGCCTCCCCTCCTTACAGGGAGGGATTGGGTCTGTATGGACCGTTTCATTTCCCCAAGCAGATACCAGCAGGCAACTACAGCGGCATCTGCAAGATTGACGAAGGCCTTTTTGCTGTGGTTGACGACAAGCATCGCGAGGACGGCTTTTATCTGTTCCGCTTCGACATCAACACGCAAAGCAACCGCATCACTGCGGCCAGCAACGAAGGTTACCGCAGCAGCGGACATGCCAACCGTGACATGGAGGGCATCTGTTACCGTCCCTTCACGCGTACATTATTTATTAGTGGTGAGAAGGACAACGAGGTCTTTGAATACACCCTCGACGGTCAGCGCACAGGGAAGAAACTGAACATGCCCGCCCATTTCAAGCGTGCACGCAGCAATCAGGGCATTGAGGCGCTGACCTACGACACGCTTTCTCACCAGTTTTTCCTCACCACCGAGCGTCCCCTGCCTGGCGACACGGTGCTGCGCATACAGGCGTTCGGCGACGACCTGCAGCCCACGCAGCAGTATCTTTACAAGCCCGACAAACCCGTCAGCCCCAAGTATTCGCAAGGAGTGTCAGCCCTTTGCGCCATGGGCGATGGACGGCTCATCGTCTTGGAGCGCCAGGTGCATGTGCCGCGGCTGAAAGTCGAGGCGAATACCATTATCAGCATTTACGAGGTACAACTCACGCCAAACGAAAACTTGCTGACGAAAAAGCTCATCAGCAAGTTTCAGACACGGCTGTCGGTTCTCAGCCGAAAGTTTGCCAATTATGAGGGAATGTGCGCCATCGGCCCCCACACATTGCTTCTCGTGGCCGACTCGCAGAATCAGTACAAGGGTGTGTTACGCGACTGGTTCCTACTACTCCATTTATAGTTCTCCCTGTAGTTAGACCAGCTTCACGTCACGGTCATACTGCTTGTAGGTCTTGATTTCGTAGAGTTGCTTCATAGGGCTCGCATGGCTTTCTCAAACTCCTCGAACGAACTGTATGTCGTTCCTTTATCCTTGCCGCTGCGAACTTTCTCGATGGCCTTCATCGTCTTGTCGTTCAGAAACTCGCCAGTCTCAGGGTCATAGAGACGGGGCTTTGCATTTTTCTGCAACTTCACAGATGTAACACCCACTATCATTTTGCAAGCCTGCTTCACTTTCGAAACGAGGTTCTCGTCTGGAACTTGTAATACTATTGTCGCCATAATCCTATCTCCTATTATTATGTGACTGCATAGTTAGTATTTATTGCCAGACCTAACTCGCATCCTCCAGTTGATCCTTCATCTTCCTTGGCTTCCTCCAATAGTGTTTCACCACAAAGAAGGCGATGACCAGGACGACGATGGCTACGATGCCGACGACGATGTAGGTGTTGTACTTCTCGATGGTGTCGTTGAGTTGGTCCTTGGGCACGACTGAAGCCAGATACCAGCCTAAGGCGGCGAGGATGCTGTGCCATACGCCGGCGCCCAGCGTGGTGTAGAGCAGGAACTTGCCGTAGTGCATGCGTGCCAGTCCTGCGGGAATGCTGATGAGATGGCGGATGCCGGGAATGAGACGCCCGGTGAGGGTGGCGGCCACGCCGTGCTCGTCGAAATACTTCTCACTCTTCTCCACCTTCTCCTGGTTCAGCAGGCACATCTTGCCCCACTTGCTGTTGGCAAACTTATAGATGACGGGGCGACCCACATAGAGTGCCACGACATAGTTGATGGTGGCACCGATGGCAGCGCCGATGGTGGCGAAGAGCACCACAAGAAATACATTCAAATCGCCGGATGCAGCTTGATAGGCAGCAGGGGCGACGACCAGCTCGGAGGGAACGGGTATGACGGTGCTCTCCAGCAGCATCAGTAACAGGATGGTGCCGTAATTGAGCTGTCCTAACAGTGTGTCAATAAAATTCATGATTCGTTATTACAAAGTAAACACAAGGAAAAACCGTTCTGGCTATCACATACGGTTTTTGATGTATTGATAGTATTCATCTGGCTCCACCCCTTCAGGGAAGAGATGACTCAGAGCCGTCTTGCACTCGTTGGGATTGCGCCGACAGGCCTCCTTCAGATAGCTGAGAAACTCGTCGTAGCGTTTCAAGTCGTAGCAGCACAGGGCCATGTAGGCATAGCCATTGGCACACTCGCTGTCCACCACGCGGAAATACTTCTTGAAGAGATGGTATGCGGCATCGAGATAGTGGTTGTCGTAGACAGAGACGATGATGCGCAGCAACGTCTGGTGAGGATTGTCGCTCATCACCACAGCCTGTCGGAAATAGTGCTGTGCTTCCTTCACATCGCCTGCCGAGAGCAGGATATGTCCTCTCACCACGAGTGTCTGCACCTTGTCGCTGTCGTAAATGTCGGCCAAGTCAAGCATTTCCAACGCTTTCTTCTCATCGCTTTTCTCGCTGTAGGCAAAAGCCAGTTCCTGGAAGATGTCGCTGAGACATTCTGAGTCGTGTGGTGCCATGTCTGCCGCCTTGTGCAGGATAACGAGGGCCTCGTCTATTCGCTCCAGGTTGATGAGGCATGTTCCCTGGTACAACCATCCATACTCGTCGTCAGGCACGTGCTCAGAGTAGCGCTGGAAATAGTCGAGTGCCTCCTCGTAGTTGCCCAATCGATAGAGACCATTGGCTTTCGACAGGAGGCTTTCTGCGTCGTTAGGGTCGATGGCAATGGCATACTCGCTGCTTTCCACCGACCCGCTGTAGTCCTCATTCATGAGCTGGGTGCTGGCCAGCGCATTCCAGTAGTGCTTCGAGTAGGGGTCAGTGTCAATGAGCTCGCCCCACAGCTTCTCGCTGTCCTTGTACTTTCCCAGGCCGAAGAGTGTGCGTGCCAGCAGTTCCTTGAACTCTGGTGAGTCCTCCTGCTTGGCTCGCGTCATCCACTGCATGGCTTTCTCCGGATAGTTGTAGTCGGCATAGATGTTGGCCACGTCTATGACATAGTCCTGATACTCCTCTGGCGGCACTTTCTTGAACTCCTCCCGCAGATAGCGGTCGGCTTCCTCCACACGTTCCTCTGCCAGCATGATCTCCGCCTTGTCGTAGACATAGTCAGGCTCGTCGGTCTCTGTGATCTGTGCCAGATACTCCTTTGCCTGTTCGGTGTTGCCGTTCCAGAGGGCTTCGTGAATCTTGTAGGTCAGCGGTGCGATGGCTCCTGGCGAGAGACTGAGTGCCAGGTTGATGGCCTCGTCGGCCTCGTCGAAGCGCTCCGTCATCTGATAGTAGTCAGCAATATCCGACAACTCATCAGCATCCATGAACACAGGCATCCCCATGTTCACGGCGTCCTCGTATTCCGCCAACAGTTCGCGGAACTCCTCGCTGTCAAAGTATTCGTCGCCCGTTTCCTTCATTCCATTAGTCTTTTGCTTCTATTCCTCCAGCCATGCGCCAAGCCGTCAACAGGTTAGCATAGATTATAACTGGTTAGCTCTTCAGCCCTACGGTACGGTTGAAGACGGGATGGTCAGGCGTGCTGTCGGGGTCAACGTTGAAGTAGCCGATGCGCTGGAACTGCAGATAGGTGAGTGCCGGCAGTCCTACTGCGAAGGGCTCTATGTAGCAGTTGGTGTTGATGCGGAGGTTGTCGGGGTTCATCATCACTTTCATGGCGTCGATTCCCTTCAGTCCTTCTTCTTCCTCGATGCGTTTCAGCTCGTCGCGCGGATTCTCCGCTTTCCACAGCCTGTCGTAGAGGCGCACCTCTGCCTTTACTGCATTGTGACAGCTGACCCAGTGTAGCGTCTTGCCCTTGATTTTACGGTTGGCACCGGGCAGCCCACTGCGTGTCTCAGCGTCGTAGGTGCAATAGATGGTCGTGACGCGGCCCTCGGCATCCTTGTCGCAGGGATGCTCCTCGTCGCACTTGATGATATAGGCGTTCTTCAGTCTCACCTCCTTGCCGGGTGCCAGACGCATGAATTTTTTTTCTGCCACCTCCATGAAGTCGTCGCGCTCTATCCACAGCTCACGGCTGAACTCCACCTCGTGCGTGCCGTCGGCCTCGTTCTCAGGATTGTTCACGGCTGTGAGCATCTCCGTCTGTCCTTCCGGGTAATTGGTGATGACCACCTTCACGGGGTCAAGCACCGCCGACACGCGCAGGGCACGTGTGTTCAGGTCGTCGCGCAGGGCACTCTCAAAGAGGGCCATGTCATTCAGCGCGTCTATCTTGGTGTAGCCTATCTTCTCCATGAACTTCCTGATGCCTTCTGGCGAGTATCCTCTCCGACGGAATCCGCAGATGGTGGGCATACGTGGGTCGTCCCATCCGCTGACAACGCCTTCGCTGACCAGCGTGCGGAGGTTGCGCTTCGAGAGGAGGATATAGTTCAGATTCAGCTTGTTGAACTCTGTCTGTCGCGGTCCCTGATACGTGGATAGCGAATCGTACAGGTTGGCCAGCTTGCTACCGCTCTCTGCATTCGCCCCGCAATCGGCAACCCATTCACGCATCCACTGCACGAAGAGGTCGTAGAGAGGTCGGTGCTCCACAAACTCCAGGGTGCACCACGAGTGTGTGACCCCCTCGAGGTAGTCGCTCTGTCCGTGTGCAAAGTCATACATCGGGTAAGCGTTCCACTTCGACCCCGTCTTCACGTGAGGCATGTTCAGCACACGATAGATGAGCGGGTCACGGAACAGCATGTTCGGGTGTGCCATGTCAATCTTGGCGCGCAGTGTCAGCGTTCCCGGCTGGCACTGTCCGCTGTTCATATAATCGAACAACCGCAGGCTCTCCTCCACGGGGCGGTCGCGGAAGGGTGAGTTGGTGCCTGGGCTGGTGGTGGTGCCCTTCTGCTGTGCTATCACCTCTGCGCTCTGCTCGTCCACGTATGCCCGTCCCTGTTTGATGAGCCATACTGCAAAGTCCCACAGCTGCTGGAAATAGTCGCTGGCATAATAGACGTGTGCCCATTCGAAGCCGAGCCACTTGATGTCGTGCTCTATGCTCTCGATGTATTCTGTGTCCTCTTTCTGCGGGTTGGTGTCGTCGAATCGCAGGTTGCACTCTCCACCGTATTTCTTTGCCAGTCCGAAGTCGATAGCGATGGCTTTTGCGTGCCCTATGTGCAGGTATCCGTTTGGCTCTGGTGGGAATCGCGTCTGCAGTCGTCCTCCGTTCTTGCCTGCGGCCAGGTCGTCAATCACTTTCTGTTCCACGAAACTCACACTCTGAGAAGCCGTACCCTCGGTACTGATGTTTTTCTTCACTTCGCTCTCATTCATATTATTCTCTGCCATATTGATGTACTTATAATGAATTTTGGTTGCAAAGGTACGAATAAGCGAGCGAAAACCAAAAGAAAAATGATTTTTTCTTTAGGTTTTCCCTTTTTTGCTTGCTCATTTAAGAAGATATTCGTACCTTTGCCCCAAATATCCGCCTGAAACGACAACAACATAATTATGTGAAGTATGATGAAGAGTGTTCGCAGAATGATGATATGCACCCTTTGCATGTTAGCTACGTCCCCTTCCTTTGCCGAGGACTTTTACTGGGACTTTGAAAACGGCATGGAAGGTTGGACAGTCATTGACGCCAACCACGACGGCTACACCTGGACTTTGACGAGCGCCGTTCCCACCACTTGGCCTTCTTATTCTGGCCTGTCCCTTGACTGGTATCACACTGGCAAGGACGCTATCTGCAGCGGTTCTTACATCAACGGAGTCGGTGCATTGATTCCCGACGAGTATCTTGTTTCTCCCCAGTTCACTCCTGTTGCCGGCAGCACCATCAGCTTCTGGGCTGCTGCTACGGATGCCACCTATGCTGCCGACCATTTCGGTGTTGCCGTCAGCCGTACTACCGCCACTCCCGACGCTTTCTCCATTCTTCGTGAATGGAACATGACGTCCTCCCGCAACTTCACCGGCGGTCGTCAGCTGGCACCCCGTCGCGTTGGTTCCTGGCACAAGTACACGGTGGACCTGAGCGGTTATGCCGGTCAGAAGATTTACGTAGCCATCCGTCACTTCAACTGTGTCGACCAGTATATCATGGTTGTCGACAACATTGAGATTACGCAGGTGCAGCAGGGTGACGACAGCGGCAAGACTGTCGGCATTGCCGACGTCCCCATGAGCAGCAGCGTTGACGGTCGTCTCTATGACCTTCAGGGCCGTCTCTTGCATGCCCATCCTGGAGCTCGCGGCATCTACATCAGCGGAGGCAAAAAAATCGTCATGAAAAAGTGAGGGAGCCCGAACCGTCGGCTAAATTACAAAAAAGTTGGAAAGTAACTCTCTTGTGGCCGAAAAAGTGAAAAAAAGAATGGGATTTATTTGGTAGTTTGCTTACTAATTCGTATCTTTGCAGCGTCAGAACATTAGATTTGACTACGCCGCTGAGTGCGGGGAGTAAGACCTTATCGCCCCTGCTCCACTTAAAAGCCACCTCCAATGGTGGTTTTTATTTTTCATATAGTTTTCTGAATATTCGGTTGAAACTGGGATTGCAAGCCAACCCACGCTTGACGGTGATGATTTTGTTACCCTTGAATATCAGCACCTCAATAGCATCACGGTTTGACTCAAAATAGCTTTTGATGTCAGAAGCTAACAAACGCGCATTATAGTCTGTCAGCATATTCAGTAATACACGATTCGTCTGTCCAATGGAATCAAGCAATTGTGTTCCTACAGAACCTTTTCCATAGACAGTTTTCAAATCATAGAGTCCGAGGATACCTTTCTTTTCAAATATGAAATCGGCTGTTCGACAATTCCTCGGATTAGGCAGTATAAAGACACGATAGCCATGTTCTACAGCCTTGCGCGCAGCATTGATAAGATTGTCGAAATCGTCACTCGTTTCACTAATGGCGCTGTAAATATGGGTGTCACCTTCTACAGGATGGAACTCACCATAGTAGATAATTTGTTTCAGTTGGTTAATAAACTGGGCACCTTTCAAGTAGTGTAGTTCCTGCAGCTCGTCAGCCATACCTCTCCATGAGGCCTCAGCTGCCATCAGCACAGAGCCTTCTTCTTCAATCGTTTCAAATTCAAATATTGTATCTTCAATGATAGTCGGTTTCATATTATGTGCAAAGGTACAAAAAGTATGGAGAATGGTAACATATTTGACCGAAAAACTTGTAATAACAGGTAAAAAAGAATGGCAGCGAGAAACGGAACTGCCATTCTCACTGCTATTCTTTTAAATATCAAACTATATTTTCGCCTCTATTTATTGTGTTCGCAAGCTTGCGGAAGCGTCCTTGGGACGCATCTTGAACTGTCTTTCAGTTCGTCTAAAGAAGTCAGTTTCATTGCCTAATTCTCTCCTATTTTGATTCGTAATATTTCTTTCTTAATGACACGTCTTCCTTGTGCCATATCATTTATATGATTATCCGCAATCACCCGATAGTGTGCCCGTCCATATTGGAGCAAGCCGACTCCACCTGAGAATGTACCATACCACCAACAAATGAAGCCCCAAAGGGGCGATGGAATATTCTGCCGCCCCTTCGGGGCTTGTGGGGGTGTGCTGTGCTATACAGGGGCGTTGCCCCTGCCTGTATTCCGCCGCCCCTTCGGGGCTTGTTGTTGCGCTGCGCTATCCATGGCGTTTTTTAAAGCTTCCCTGCGTCTGGGGAGTAAGAGTGGGATTCATCAGCGCAGAGTATCATCTGTTTCCTTTCGCCCGGTTATGCGTCTTGCACAGCATTTGGCAATTCTCTATTGAGGTCTCGCCGCCACGGCTCCAAGCCGTGACGTGGTCGGCATCCATCTCTTCGAGCTTCCAGATGCGCTGCCTGTTGGCGTCGTGACCGATGGCGCAGTAGGGGCAGTTGCTCACGCCCTCAGCCAGGGCAGCCTCAGTCTGCTGGGCATAGACAGCCTTCTTGACGGGGGCGTCGAACACGCGCACATTCAGCAGGCGAGGCTCCTGACAGCCGCCAAGCACATACTCATAGATGCCCTTCTTCTCCTTCACATAGTAGCTCTCGTATAGCTCGCGCACCTTGGCCGCTACCTCGGCAGGGTTATAGGCATTGCTGTGGTATTTCTCGTAAAGCTCACCCCACTTCAGTCCGCACATCTCCTTCTCAGGAACAAAGTCGAAGACCGACGTAATCCAGTCGATGACAGACGTAAAGTAGGCCTTCATCTCCTGAATGTTGTCCTCATAGCGATGGGCGGCCATATAGTCCTCAATGCGTTTGTCGTCGCCCGAGTCCTTCGAAATCCATGCAAGGGCGGTGTGCAGGAAGTCCTGACGCTTGGCGGTGCCGCGTATAAAGCAGCTCCACTTTTTCACGAGGGTGTTGGTGGAGTTAGAGAACTCCGCCTTGGCCTTGGTAACGAATGGGCCTGAATAGACAGCGTTGAGCGTCTCCTGCGTGTTGAGCGGGATGCCCACGATGTTGATGGTTCGGAACCAGTCCTTGATTTCCTTCTCCGTGCCCTCGCAGATGTAGATGAGCAGTCGTGTGTTCAGAAACCGCTCCTGCTCGTCCTTGTTCAGGGCGGTGAAGTACCAAGGCCTGCCGTCAGCGTCTATCCATGCAAACTTCTCGGTGATGAAGCGCCCCAGCGACGTGATGCGCTGCTGACCGTCGAGCACCTCGTATTTGTCTTCGCCAGTCTTCGAGAAGTAAATCAATCCCAAGGGGTAGCCGTTGAGCACCGACCGAATCACGTCCACCTCTTTCTTGCCGCCTTGTTCAGCATACAGGTAATGACGCTGAAACTCCGGCTGGATGGTCAGCCGACCTGAAAGGCCATACAAGCCCTTGCCTTCGTATTCGTTATACTGGAAACCCTTGCAGATGTCGCCGATGGTCCAGTCAGTTATCAGAGTGGGGGTCATATTATTCTGTTGGCTTTTTGCGGATTAGTATTCTTGAATAAGGGACCTTTGCTTTTTCTGATTTAGGGTCTACAAATTCCAAATCAGTCCGTCCTCTGTGGTTTTTCTTTATTCCTAATTCCTTAGCTAAATCACCTATTCCAAGCCCGATGATTTCAAATTGCTCTGGACAATACTTATCGAGAAAAGTAAGAGGTACGCCCATTGTTCCATTATAATCATCCGGTATCGCATCAGAATATGGAACATCAATGCCATCATAATTTTTATAATGAAGATAGCCATTTTCACGTAAATCATTATGCTTGCTATACCGTATATTATCCTTCATCGACATCAACTTCAATGGCTCATGACGAAGTCCGTGCTCCAAATTCGTGAACCAATGAACACCAGGCACACGTATATATTTGTACCCCTTTTCGTCAATACGTAGAGACGGTGAATGAGTTTCGTAATCCTTTGGTACCATAAACTCTCTATCTCCACTTAAAATAGAAGGACCTATCCAAAGTTTGTTTTCTTTAATCAGGGGGAATACCTCTTTATAGGTCATTGCATTCTTATTACCAATAATCAAGAACTGCTTGCCTGCGCTAATAATCCACGCTAAGAACTCCCTAAACAGCGAGAAGGGCGGATTGGTTACAATGATATCCGCTTCATCACGCAGTTTGCGCACCTCTTTGCTGCGGAAATCGCCATCGCCCTCGAGGTAATGCCATTCCAAGTCGTCGATGTCAATGACGCCGTTTTGGTTCGTGTCATGTGTCAGCTCGAATATCTTGCCCTTGATGCGCGTCTTGTCAATATCAAACAAGGGGCTCTCTGTCTCGAAGAGTGTAGGCTCATAATACTTGTACCTCTTGCTCTCAACGGCATAGCTGGTAGAGATGAGCCGCTTCAGTCCAAGCCGCTCAAAGTTCTGTGCGAAGAACCGGGTGAAGTTGCTCCACTCAGGGTCGTCGCACGGCAGCAGCACCGTCTTGTCACGAAACGTGTCAGGGTTATACTCCAAGTAGGCGTTTATCTCCTTCTGAATATCGGCATACTGCGTATAGAACTCATCGTTCTTCGCCGCCTTCGCCGCACCAAGGTTCGTGTTTTTGGCCATAACGATTGATAGTTTTTAGTCATAGCATCGACTATCAATCACGCCAAGACGCAAAAAGGGCGTGATGCGCTTATTGCGTTCAGCAAGAGGCGAAGCCTCGCAATAGGTACCTCTTATCCTCCAACAGTTTGCACCACGCTTTAGCGGATGCATTGCTATAAATGGAGGATAGAGCGTCTCTATACGAGTCGCTGGTCACATATTATTCGTGTTGTTATACCTTAGATAGTTTGCGAGGCTTTCTTGGCTGAACGCGAAATAATAGCGAATGCTTTCTGTTAGTCCGGATTTCTCCCCGAACCGTCGGCAAAGGTACGAAGATTTTTCAAATCCACAACGGTTTCAATGAAAAAAGTTGCGGAAAAAGTTGGAAGATTCAGAAAAAGTGCCTATCTTTGCAGCGTGAAAGGAGAAGCCAACCGACGACAAACCGAGAGCAATCAAGCTTGCTTGAATTGCCGAGGTGCGAAGGAGGAAGGCGAAGCCAAGTAGAGCCACGATGTGCGGAACGGTGGCATCTGCGTGATGATGAGCAATTCGACCTTGCCGCTTGGTTTCTTTCACTCTCATACAGCTGGTCACGTGTTGGCCAGCTTTACTTATATCTTGATATAGCGCTTTCCGTTGAACTCCTTCTTATCAATACGCCTTGTGGCAGTGATGAAGTTGACCAGCTTCACTACCTCACGGCTCACCTTCATCTGATAGTTCGGATGGATGATAAACTTCGACTGTCCGTCAGTGTAGATGAAGCACTCACCATCGTAGTAGAGATCCATCTGGAAACGATTCTGGGGGAAGCCTATCAGTTCGGCATCGCTAACCACCAAGCCTTTCGTGGCTTTTGATGCTCTCATGCAATGTTGTAATTGCTTGGCACTCATGTAGAGTTCGTCGCTGGCAAGGGTGATGGTGTTAGTTTGGGCAAACAGCATCATTCGCTCCTCGACCTTACCGATGGCGAAAGGTTGGATGGGCGAATATCCCTTCTGCCGGATGTCGGACAGAACAGCTGCAATCTGTGACTCTATCGTCTTTTCTGACGTTTCCATAATCAAGATGCAAAGATACGAAGAATACATGAAAGAAAGAACTGAATGATGGATTTTTTTTGTGGCACAGGGGATGATGTGCAAACATGTTTAGTAGTAAAACGGTGAAAGTTTTCCGTTTTGGACAACTTTTTCATCTTTTTATTTTGTTATATTGCTGAAAATAAGTATCTTTGCAATCTAAAATTGAAAACATGTTATGACATACGATGACAAATACCAGAAAACAGAGGCTCGAATGCTTGAAGTGATCGAAACTGTCCAGGATTTGACGAAAGATCGCTTTATAGCAAGCCTCTATGTACGTAATTGCACCCCTGTCGATATTGACATTCGTCTAGCAGAAGTGCGTCGCTGCCTTGATACAGTTTATGGCGAAATGTTACGCTTGTCAAAGTTTAGGATGTCCTTCAACCTTGATTTTGCCGTAGACGATAATCAGCGTTTTACTACTGCCGAGATGCTGTTTAACCGCCTGCGTAGTTCGATGGCTTGTATTAGGAAACGTCTCAGACAAGGGTGCCCCATCATTCGCAAACTACCCCCTAATCCCAATTTCAAACCGTCTGTCTTTGAACGTTCGGTACTTACCAAAGGCTGTTGTGCCCGCGACCTTTACGATATTACCTCATTCGATGACAACGTTCAAGCTCTTTACTATGAACAGCAGGCTCTCTTTGCATGTGTCATTGCTTCACTTTCAATTTGCTATTCAGTCATAAAAGAAGAGAAGGATACTATTGCAGACCCTGCCCTGTGCGTACAGCGTCTTGACGAGCAATGTGAGCGGTTGTTGGAAGAAATGGAGGATAGGCTGGACTTCATGAACAACATTCCTGAATCAGAGATTCTAAAGAAGATTGAAGTGATGGGGAAAGAGAAATACGCCCAAAGCAATTTCCATAAGCCATCTGTAAGGGAAATGAAAATATATGCTGCCAACATAGGCCGTCTCAGGCAGCAACAACAGACAAATGGCTCCATCATGCCGTCCAAACTCCTTCAGAATGGAAGAGCAGACGATGTGATACTGCTTATTACCCATTTTGATGATATTCGTCCAAGCAATCGCAAGAAAATGGATGCCTTGAAAATACGCCTATTCTGTAACTACTGTGATGGCGGTAAGGTAGATAATCCCAAACAGATCTATTATCAATTATTGCTCAATCTTTATAAAGGAAAACATGAGTGTTTCCCCGAACGGCACGCCATTACTACGAGTAATAACAAGAAGGGACTTGATATAATGGCAGAGCAGAAGAAATTCAATGAAGAATGTGATGCCTTGCTAAAAAAGTTAAGACAAAGTGACATGCAAAAAGTGAGTTAGATTTTTTTAAGGAATAGCAAATAGTATATGTGATGACTGACCTTTCAAGCAAAGGTCAGTCGTTTTTTTTTGCTTTTTGACAGTCATATTTGCCGATAGATATCATATTGACTTCATCATCTATCATTTTGACCATTATTTGACTCATTCAAAAACTTACTGGCAAAAAGTATCTAACACGCCATTCAAATACGTCAAAACAGATTGTCAAATTGCTAATTGTCAAGTAGTTATAAAAGCAACAGAACTTTAGGTTGTGCCAAGAAAAAGCAGTATTTTTGCATCAGAATTCAGTACCCCACGGCATTCAAACCTGAGCACGGGCCACGGGGGAACGGCGGGTAAGATGAATTTTTCTCTATGTCGAAGCCCGTTGGTGCGATGAGAGTAAACCTCAAATACAAATATTGAAGTATTGTATGGAAGGTATTACGAAAAACAACACCACTGGGGATTGGAATCCCGCGGAGGTGAAGATGAGCTTCTTCCGTAAGCCCATCACCAACAAACGACCGGAGGCAGTGCCCGTGACACTGTTCTGGGTATATGAATATGTACGAGGGCGTTGGGCGATGCCTGAGACCGAGCAGCTACGCAGCATCACCGACAAGGACGAGGCGCGGCACTTTAAGGGCAGCAACTTCGACTACGTCACGCCGTCGGGAGTGTTCAGCTATTGCTCCGACCAGTGCCTTGTGAAGCACTCTGAGGTTTTGACCATCGACCTCGACGAGCTGAATGAGCGCACGGAAGAGATGTTTGATAAGCTGATAGCCGACCCAGCGTTCGACACGCTACTGCTGTTCCGGTCGCCTCGCGGCAATGGCCTGAAGTGGTTCATCCACATCGACCTCAGTCGCTGCGACCACCGCACGTGGTTTACGGCAGTCAGGAACTATCTCATGGCAACCTACCAACTGACTGAGAAACAGGTAGACGCACAATGTGTCAACGTTTCGCGCGCCTGCTTTCTCTGTCACGATGAGAACGCCTATTTGAAAACCGAACTGATTGAGTATTTCTAAGTAAAAATGTATTAAGACTATGGATAATTTAGTTAATTTTGATCCTCTGGCATGGGCCAACGCTGGTAACATGAACTCAGACCATGCCGCCAAGAAAGAAGATGCTCCCAAGACGACAGGGAGGATAGTAGCTCACCCCACCACTGACGATGAGTTGGCCAAGGCTCGTGCCGTTACTGACGAGCTGTTGCGAAGGGGTGCCAACATCGCTGAGTCGTATGATGACTATCTACATCTGGGGTTTGCCCTGGCTGATGGGCTTGGCCCGGATGGTTGCGACCTCTTCCATCTTCTGTGCAGCCAGAGTCCGAAGTACCGTGAAGCTGACTGCGAAAAGAAGTGGCAGGAGTGTCTCTCCAAGAGCGACGGTCGCGTGACCATCAAGACTTTTTACAAGATGGCACAGGATGCCGGAGTCGACCTCTCGGCCATTGGGCGCCGTTACCCCTCAATTCCGCCAGTTCCGCCACTCCGCCACGGCTCTGTAGAGAAGAGCGCGATGAATCAAGAAAGTGCATGCGGCAGTGCGTATATTGTTGATAATAATCATATTAGTGCTACTGGGACTCTTGAATGCCAACCATCCGTAACAGCCACACAAAGCGGTGGCGGAATGGCGGAAATGGCGGACTTTGCCTCTTTGGAAGACGAGCAGATGCTTGACGCATCGGCGATTGTCAATCCCACTTTCTCTGACAAACTGGACATCAACGACCTGCCACCCATTATTTGCGATGGTGTCCAAAAACAGGACTCGCCAGAAGGGAGAGACAAGCTTATACTTGGTGTACTCAACCTGACTTCTGGGTTCATCGACAACGTCAGCGGCATTTACGACCGCCGACAAGTCTTCCCACCATTCTATACCTTCATGGTGGCTCCGTCGGCTGCCGACAAGGGTGTCCTGCCAGCTTGTCTCGCTCTCGTAGATCCTATTGTACGCGAGATTCGCAGCAACTATGAGCGCGAGTACCGCGAGTACCTGAAACAGAAGGCTGCCTACGACGCGCTGAACAAAAAAGAGAAGGTGAACGCCACTGAACCCGAAGAACCGCTCTACCGCTCGCCTCTCATCTCGGTCAATGCCTCGGCCACTGCCTTTTATCAGGACCTGGCGGCCAATGAGGGCTGGGGAGCTCTTTTTGACACCGAGGCAGACACGCTGACACAGGCCATCAAGCAGGACTATGGCGACTACTCGTCAGGACTACGCAAGGCTTTCCACCACGAGACCATCGACTACAGTCGCCGCAAGGACAATGAGCACGTCTATGTGGCAAAGCCCCGACTGTCCATCTTGCTGACCTGTACACCCGGTCAGGTGCCCCTGTTGCTCTCACCCCAGAATACGGAGAACGGCCTGGCAAACCGTTTCGTGTTCTACTTGCTACGCAAGAGTCGTGGATGGCGCAACGTGTTTGAAGACTGCGAAGAAACCCTCTACGAGCAGTTGGCTCCGCTCGGTCTGCGCTTCAAGGCCATCTATGACGACCTCAAAGCCTATAGTAAAGAGCCGTTGAAGTTCACGCTCAACGAGGAGCAGAAGAAGCGCTTCAACCAGTTCTTCGAGCCACTCTATAACGAGCAAGTAGGCCTCTATGGCGATGACCTCGATGCCTTTGTCTTCCGTCTGGCCCTCACCACCTATCGCATAGCCATGGTGCTCACCGTACTGCGTCATGAGAAGAGGCAGCCAAGGTTTGGAGAAAAGGGTGAGCCACTGGTATGCACGGACATCGACTTCCAGACAGCCATCACCATCGCATCGTGTCTCATCAACCATACAGTCTATGTCTACAAGCGACTTTTGCCTCACAGTGAGATACCATTCAGCACTTCAGGAAAACCGATGTCTGCCCAGGAACTTGCCTTCTTCAATGCCTTGCCAAAGGAGTTTACAAGAAAGGAATTCCTACAGATAGCTCGTCAACTGCATATATCTGAGCGTACAGCAGAGCGCTATGTGGGATCATTCATCATCAATTACAACGTGGTTGTGCGGGTTAGCACTGGTCATTATCAAAAACGTTGACAATTATTCTTGCGAATTAAAGTCCTGACATTCGAGCGTTAGGACTTTAATTTGATTGTATTTTATCGTTATTTTATTGAAAATAAATGCTTTATTATTTGGTAGTTAAAGAAAAAATTCGTATCTTTGTATCGTTAAAGTTCACTCTATTATTCACCTTTTAAACAATGTAAAGTTATGCTGAAATTGGATT
The DNA here is from genome assembly GCA_016285055.1 of Prevotella sp. Taxonomy (GTDB): domain Bacteria; phylum Bacteroidota; class Bacteroidia; order Bacteroidales; family Bacteroidaceae; genus Prevotella. Next base: position 21,181 of record JAEEPZ010000025.1, on the reverse strand, counting down.
TTTACAAGAACAAGCGGCAGGGCGACCAGAACTATGGTAAGATCTATGGCCGCGTCAAGAATGCCGAGCCCATCAACCTGGAGCAGCTGGCTGAGCACATGTGCGAACACAACACCCCGTTCTCGCCTGGTGTCATCAAGGGCATCCTCACCGACATGGTGAGTTGCATCAAGGAGATGGTGCTGCTGGGTCAGCCGGTGAAGATTGACGGTCTGGCCATCTTCAAGGCCGCTGTCACCAGCAAGCCCGCCAACGACGTGGAGTCCTTCGACCTGGACTCGAACATCGCTAACGTGCGCCTGCAGTGCCGCGCCGTGGGCAAGCTGGTGCGCAAAGAGCTGACCAACGCTTCCACCCTGGGCTACACCTCGCTGGCCATGCGCGTGAAGTCTGGCGAGATTATACTTTCCAGCAGGAAGGGAGAGTACGTGGCAACGGAGTAAAAAGCGGCCAAGCCCCCACCCCAACCCTCCCCGAGGGGAGGGGGAGCGGCGGCCACTTGAACACAGGGACATTGTGCCAGTTGGTCTTGCAAACGTGTTGTTTAGACAGAGAAACGAGCCATTCATCAGCGTGAATGGCTCGTTTTGCGTTGCAAACGGTATCGTTTGGACGGCTTGCAGTAACTCAATTCTCCCCCTTGCAAAGGGGGAGTTAGAGGGGGATCCATCTGCGCAGAGTTTTATCCCCCCCCTGCCCCCCCCTTTGCAAGGGGGGGGAATAAGATACTTTTGCGGCAGCACGTGTTGTCAGGTAATGATTGAGACAGAACATGATGGCAAGGGCATCCATTGGCTACATGCGGATAATCATAAAAAAAACTAACGTTGGATGAAAACCCAACGTTAGCTTTTTATGAAGCCCACAACGGGGCCTCGAACTCTATTCTAACATTCTTACTTCACCATCATCTTCTTTCCGTTGATGATGTAGATGTGTCCTGGGCGGAGCGTGGTAACCTTCTTTCCGCTGAGGTTGAAAATCTGCACGTTGTCGCCGAACTGTGCCTTGATGGCAGAGATGGCAGTGGTGATGTTGAAGGAGTGTGTCAGCGTGTTGTTGGTGAGGTCGGCATCGCCTTCAGCCTCCACGGTGGCAGTGATGTCCATGTTGCCCTCCTGCAGGTCGGCTGTGTTGATGGCGATGGTGCAGTGGTTGTTCTCTGTACCAGCCTTTGCCGACAGTGTGGCAGTGCCGAGCACCTTCTCACCAGCTGTGAGTGTGACGATGGCGTCGTTGACATCGACCGTACCCAGGTTGTCAACAAAGACGGTGAGGTTGTTGCTCTCGAGTGTGAGGTCGAGCGAGCCCGTGATGGCTGTGACAGCCAGGTCGACGACGGGAATGACCGGCTCCTGCTCGAAGGTGACCGTCACCTCAGCCTGTGCATTGCCAGCCTGTACGTAGTAGGTAGCGGTCTTGCCAGCCTCGAGCATCTCGTCGAGCGTGAAGGTGATGGTAGCCTCCTCACCGGCAGCGACGGTGACTGTGGTAGCATCGACGACCTCAGTGCCCTGCAGCAGCTTCACCTCCACGTCGCCGTCCACCTCGCTGGTGTTCTTGACAACAGCCACGATGTTGAAGCTCTTTGCTCCATACTCTACAGAGACATTCTCAGCCGTGACAGCGAAGGTGGGCTGAGCCACTGGTGTGCCGGTGACGATGAATGTATGCTCGAGGGTGTTGTTGGACTCGTCGGCGTCGATAGACTCACCCTCCTCGTCATATACTCCAACGGTGGCAAAGACGGTGAACTCGCCAGTCTTCAGGTCCTCAGCAGGAATCTCGAAGCTCTTGAATGCCGTACTGCCAGCCTTCACAGCCACTGTCTCTGCATAGCCTGTGATGTCCTCACCTGAGGCGTAAGCGATGGAGAGGACAGCGTCGTCGATGTCGACATTGCCCTTGTTCTCAACGAAGACCGTGATGAAGTTGGTCTCGTTATCAACGCTCAGCTCACCCTGAATGCTTGTGACAGCCAGGTCGTAGACAGGCGTGACAGCCTTCTTGAGTGTGACGGTGAAGAAGCAGCTGGTATTTCCTACCACAGCCTGCATGTCGAAGCTCTTCGTGTCAGCATCGCCCATGTAGGTCTCCAAGAGAGCGGTGTAAGCCTGCGGCAGCGTGAAGACCACGTCGACCGGCTCGTAAGGAGGCAGCTCTGCGACAGTCTGCTTGGTGACCTCCATGGTGGAATAGAACAGCTTCACATCGACGTCCTTTGCCTCCACCTCGCTGGTGTTGATGACGGTGACTGTGATGCTCATGGGCTCGCCCAGGGTGAACTCATAGCTCTTCTCGGTAGCGATGGCGAATACCGGCTCGGGCACTTCAGCCTCTTTGACTGTGAGTGTAGCCTCCATGGTGTTGTCTGCGGGAGTGGCATCGCCATCCAGAGCAACAGTAGCGGTGACAGTCAGCTCCCCGGGGGTAAGGCCCTCGGAAGGAACCGTCACATTGCAGAATCCAGTCTTGCCGGCAGCCACATTGGTAACATTCGACTCGCCCAGTGTCTTGTCGCCAGCTTTCAGGGTGACAGTAGCTGATTCGATGTCTACATTGCCCTTGTTCTCAACGCTGATGCGCACAGCGCTGCTGACAGCACCCAGGTCGATGGTGCCATCGATGCCGATGACAGCGAGGTCCTTGACCTCCTCGACGGGCTGCTCTGCGAAGATAACCTCCACCTCAGCCTGCGACTGGTTCTTCGGAGCCTGTACATAGTAAGTCACGGTCCTGTCAACGGGGAAGCCAGTCTCGGGAGCGTTGACGGTGAACACCACCTCAGCCTCTGCGCCATGAGCCAGGGCACTGACAGTCTGCGTGCCAACGGTGCCGTTCTGCCAAAGGGTCAGGACAACGTCGGTAGCATCGACGGTCTCGCTGGTGTTCTTGACGGTGGCAGTGATGTTGAAACTTGTAGCACCATAGGCCACATTGACAGGTGAGACAGCCGTCACGACGAAGGTAGCCTCGGGGGCCTTCTTTGTGAAGGTGACAATCTTCTGCTCAGACTTCACAGCCTCTACGCCGTCGGCCGTGAGTGCCACAAAGACAACATGCTCGCCAGCCTCTATCTTAGTGAGGTCGTAGCTGATGTTCTTCCATCCGTCGGTAGCTCCGGCAGCGATAGTGCCAATCTCCACCACCTTGTTCTCATTCCCATCGACGTAGAGCGTCAGCTCGGCATTCTCGGCAGCAGCCTTACCCGTGTTCTCATAGTAAACCACGAGCGTCTTGTTGTCGGTAGCGTCCATGTCGTAGGTGGTGTTGAAGTTGTCCACCTTGGCGATGGCCAGCACGGGCACCTTTTCTCCTACGGCAGCCTTGCCAGTGTAGGTGACCTTGATAGCCTTGATGAGACGGCTGCTACCAGCGGTGAAGGTGATGCTGTTGGCCTCACCTGTCCACGTTGTGGTGTTGTCAGCATAGTTGCTCGTTGTGGAACCCTCGTTGGCTGAGAGGCCCGGATCGCTTGAATTGTCGAAGGTGAAGACGATTTCGCTGATGGTGACATTGGCGTCAGCGCCTGCGATGGTCAGCTTGTTGCCCTTCTTCATGGAAGCAGCCTTCTTGGTGCTGTTGAACGAAGGAGCCTGGTCGCCACTGGCCTCGAGCCAAGCGAGTGTGATGTCGTCGCCCATTTCCGTAGGAAGGGCGCTGCTCTCAGCACCATTCCATGTGGCGGTACCATCTTGAGCGAACATGCTGCCACAGACCAGCGTGAGCGCTGTCAGCAGCAAATAGCGTAAAGATTTGATCATGTTTTTAAGTTTGATAAAATAAATAAAAGTAATGATTTTCTACAACCGCGCAAAATTAAGGAAAAGATGCCTCATTGGCGAATAATAAGTGCATGATTTTGCGATTTCCGTTCATTTCTTGACACTCGTCAGCATGGGGAAATCTTTACTTTATACACATCTCAGCAATGGAAACGCAGGAAAAGCGCCCCCTGTAAGGGGAGGTTGGCCGTATGACCTGATTGGCCTGGAAGGTGGCAGGCTCATTGCCGCCGCGTAGTTCAATGCGCAGCCATCCCCTCCCTTCAACTACTCTTTATACACATCTCAGCAATGGAAACGCAGGAAAAGCGCCCCCTGTAAGGGGAGGTTGGCCGCCGCGTAGTTTAATGCGCAGCCATCCCCTCCCTTCAAGGGGAGGGGTTAGGGGTGGGGTCTGTAATGTCAGTAATTTCCTATGCCGCCTCCTCTTCGCCCTCAACTCCTTCGCCCCCAACACCTTCGCAGCCCCCTCTTCGCTGAAACTTCTTCGCTGATAGAGCATTACTGACATTACAGACCCCACCCCTAACCCCTCCCCTTGAAGGGAGGGGAGTGCCTTACGGAGTCCCCAAGGGCGATGTCCCTGTCTGTAATCTGCCGTCCCTTAGGGCGATGTCCCTGCCTGTAATCTGCCGTCCCTTAGGGCGATGTTCCTGCCTGTAATCTGCCGTCCCCAAGGGCGATGTACCTGCCTACGTCCTGCCGCTCAGCTGTCAGAGGATGACAGCCTCACTTCCAACAGCCTTACTGACGATGACACATCGTCGTCAGCCAGCCACTCAATGCCTTGTTGCAGCTGCTCGATGTTGCATGCCGAGCGGTGTGCCACTCCGTTCTGGAGGCAGATGCCTTCGGCTGTGGTGTGATGACGCGCTGCGATGAGGGTGTCGGCGGCAGGACTCTGGCTGAGTCCCGGCAGGTGGAAGAAGATGGCGCCGTGGCCATTGTTGAGCAAGAGGATGCGCAGGTTGAGGTGAGGCAGGCAGGTGTTCCAGAGAGCGTTCTGGTCGTAGAAGAAGCTGAGGTCGCCTATGACGCAGAAGGTGGGCGGCTGTGGTGTGTGCTGCTTTGCCGCAGCAAATCCCACTGCTGTGCTGAGTGAGCCCTCGATGCCGTTGGTGCCACGGTTGCACCACACAGGATGCCCCTGCGCAAAGCGGTTGGCCAGGCGGATGGCAGTGCTGTTGGCGTAGTGTACGTCGGGATGGGGGAATTGAGACGTCAGAGGAGAGAAGCGATTGGCAAGGTGCTGCTCGAGAAGTCTGACGGCTCCCTCCTCGCTGAAAAAGAGCGGTGTGCTGTCAAGGCGTTGGCAGGCATTGCGCAGCAGGCTGAGCCACTGTCTGCGGTAACTTCTCTGTTCGCCAATATGTGCCAGTCTGCAGGCAGACAGCTTTCTGTTCAGTGCTTGCAGCACGGCCTCGGCATCGCCGGTGACTATGCCGCAGAGGTTTTGGAAAGTGTCTTCCACGTCGCCCGTCAGACTGATGCGCCATGTGCGTGCATCGGTGGCCTGACGGAGGAATCGCTTCAGAAGCTTGCTGACAATGGCATCGCCGACATGTAGAATGAAGTCGGGACTCAGATCGTGAAGCTGTGCTGCCGCAGCGCTCAGGGCATCATCAATCAGACTGACGCTGGTGAAGGGTGCCGGTGCCTCGTGAAGCACGATGACATGGCTGAAGAGATGGTCGACGTCCTCATAGTGGAAACGGCGTGGACTGAGCTGTCCGAAGACGATGAGCGGTCGCTCAGCCTGTGTCAGGTCGTCGATGAGCTGCTGAGGCAGACAGCTGTAGTCTATGGCAGGATAGAATCGGCGTATGACACGCTCAACAGGCAGTTGGTGGGTGGTGAAGTCGAACAGCGGCTCGCTCAGCGGCACGTTGATGTGGACACAGGGTCGTGTGTCGTCGGTAGCCTCTATCAGAGCTTCGTTGACCAGACGGTTGCAATGCCACGCACTGAGTTGAGGAGCTGCCGGGTCGACCTCGGGCAATGTGACTGTTTTCTTCACCCAAGGCTCCAAGGCCCCTGGCTGGCGGAGCGTCTGTCCGTCGAGCTGGTCAATCCACGGTGCAGGACGGTCGGCTGAGATGACGATGAGTGACTGGTGCTGATAGTGCGCCTCAGCCACTGCCGGCGCGAGGTTGAGCAGGGCAGTGCCGCTGGTGACACAGACGGCCACAGGTTCGTCGGTGGCCTGAGCAATGCCGAGAGCAAAGAATCCAGCCGAGCGCTCGTCGGTGACGGGGTGACAGGTGATGTGGGGACACTCGTTGAGATTGTGAACGATGGGAACATTCCTGCTGCCCGGGCAGACCACGGCGTGCTTCACACCATGGGCCACCAACAGACTCGTGAGGATATTGACGCTTTGCTTGTTGCTATACATGAGGTCCAAATCATACTTACTCCTTGCTTTGCATCTCCAAAAGACGCCGCATGGTTTCCATCTTCGCTTCTGTTTCAAGCCACTCCTGTTGCTCTACGCTCTCGCGCAGCAATCCGCCACCGGCATAGAGGTGACAGGCGCTGTCGGTGATGTTCATACAGCGGAGCGAGACGTAGAGATGAGAGTTGAGAGTTGTTTGGTTGAGAGTTGTTTGGTTGAGAGTTGAGGGTTGAGAGTTGAGAGACGTTTGGTGAGAGTTGAGAGTTGAGGGTTGAGAGTTGAGAGACGTTTGTTGGGGGGTAAGAGATGAGGGTTGAGGTTTTTGGGGCAGGTTGAAGGGTCCCATGAAGCCACTGTAGTAGTGACGAGGAGTGCGCTCGTTTGCGATGATGAAGCGCTGTGCTTCCTCCTTGGGCAGACCGCATACGGCAGGTGTGGGATGGAGAGCTTGCAGGAGCTCTCCTACGCGCGTACATTCTTTATTGATAGTGAAGGTGAAGTCGCTGCGCAGATGCACCAGATGAGCGGCTCGAATGGTGCGCGGACCCTCTTCATGCACATCGTCGGAGAAGCGGCGGAGCACATTGGCAATATAGGAAGACACATGGCGCTGCTCCTGTATGTTCTTCGCCGACCACCGCAGGTGCTGCCCTTCATTGTCGGCTTTATCAGAGCGCAACCGCATGGTACCAGCCAAGGCAATGGTGCGCCATCGGTCATCGGGAAGATGCTCTAACAAAATCTCTGGAGAAGCGGTGAGCCAGGTGCCACTCTGAGGGGTGCTCACCAGCGCCACAAACATGCGGGGATAAAGCTGGCAGGCTTGGTGGAATAAGGCTATCGGCGTGATGCTGCCATCATGGGCTTCGGTAGCGCAGCGGGCCAGCACTATCTTTTGGAACTGACCGTTGAGCAAAGCTTGATGAAAGATGCTGAAGGTGTCGGAGTAGGACTTGTGGGAGTTGAGAGTTGAGAGTTGAGTGTTGAGAGACGTTTGTTGAGAGTTGAGAGACGTTTGTTGGGGGTTGAGAGTTGAAATCATTCTCGCCTCACCTTTGATGAGTACAATGGGTTCTTTGTCGGAAGGTTTGAAGGGTGCAAGGAGAAAGCCCTGCTGCTGGTCGATCTCAGCCAGCGATGGGATGACCACGCTCTCACCTTCTATGAACTGGCAGCTGTCGGCATGAGGCAGTCGGAAGATGGCAAAGCTGTTCATTTGTGGCGGACAATGTAATTGGTGACACGCACGGAAGAGATCAGCTCTTCGGCTGAGTTACGGATGTCTACCTGCCATACGTGGAGCGTTGACCCCTGACTGAGCAGACGTGCATAGGCCGTGACGGTGTCACCCTCGACGACGGCTTTCACATGGCTGCCGCTCACCTCAATGCCGACACAGGCACAGCCGGGACAAAGGGCGGAAGAGCCAACACCCGCCACGTTCTCTGCCAAGGCTAATGAGGCACCGCCGCTGAGAAAGCCAAAGGGTTGGCGGTTGCGCTCGTCCACCTTCATACGGGCCATGCAGGTGTCATCCTCCGGGGTGGAGAGAAACTCCATGCCGAGAGCTGTGCTGAGGTTTGGCCGGTCGGTGATAAGGTGATTGATGCTGTCGACGTTCATTTTTTTTTGAGGACTGGAGAGAACTGGAGAGGATTTTAGAGGATTTTAGAGGACTATAGAGGATTTTAGAGGACTATAGAGGATTTTAGAGGATTTTAGGGGCTTATTTGAAGAGAGAGTATTCCTTGATGCCCCAGGCGAGGGCACTGGCGCCAAGGACATCGCGCTCGTGGTCTTCAAGGGCGGAGACAAGGAACTTCACATGATTGCGAGTGTTGTGGAACACGTATTTCTCAAATTCCTCACTTGCTGGAATCAACAGATAGTTGCCGGCATGAGCAATGCCGCCTGTGAAGATGATGGCCTCAGGGTCGAGTATGCTGGCATAGGCAGCCATGACAAAACCCAACATCTTGCCAGTACGACGGAATACCTCTATAGCCATCGCATCGCCTTGACTACAAAACTCATAGATGATTTTCGGTGTCAGCTTCGGGGCATTGCGCATCAGAGTGGGCGAATCGCTCTCAGCCATCATCTCCCTTGCTGTGGCGACAATGCCCTTGGCCCCACAATAGGCCTCCAGGCAACCCTTCTTGCCACATCCGCAGACACGGCCATGGGGTACGGCACAGGCATGGCCTATTTCGCCCGCATAGCCTTCAGCCCCTAAATGTACCTTGCCATTAGAGAAGATGCAGCTGCCAATGCCATGACCCATTGCCATGACAATAAAATTGTTCATGCCATGTGCTGCACCATAGGTGTGTTCGCCCAGCGCCGTGACATGTGCATCGTTGCCCAGCGCTACGGCTATGCCCAAACGGTCGCGCAACATAGCTGCCAGAGGCACAACGCCCTTCCAGTGCAAGTTGGGTGCGTTCTCAATACAGCCGGTGCGATAATTGGCACTTGGCGAGCTGATGCCCATTGAGCGGATATACTCATAGCCACCATTCTCCTCCGCCATCATCACCACTTTTTCGCTCAGGGCACTTACATACTCGGTCGCAGTGGCATAGTCCTGTGTGCTAAAGCCGTCGCGGGCTATGATGTTGCCCCGCACATCAACGATGGCATAGCTGGTGCGGTCGATACTGATGTCAACGCCAATGACGCGATTCTTGATAATACTCTCAGTCATATTCTGCCTGCTCTATTTAAATAATGAGTATTCTTTCACTTGCCAAGCCAGCACACTGGCCCCCAGCACATTCTGCTCGATGTCGGTGAGTGTCGATGTGAGGAACTTCACTTTGCCTCGCATATTGTGGAAGACATTTTCTTCGAATGTCCGTTCCACTTCATCGAAAAGCCATTGTCCTGCACGTGTCACTCTTCCTGTGAAAATAACGGCCTCAGGATTGACCACCGATGCGTAGTTGGAGATGCCTGTTCCCAAGATTTCTCCAGTGTTGCGCAACACCTCACGGGCCAGCTCATCGCCCTGCTCGCAGGCTTCTATGATATGATCCAAGGTGAGCTCATTGTGGAGGCGCAACAGTGAAGGCGTGTCGCTCTTGCCCATTATTTCCTGTGCAGAGCAGAGGATGCCTTCCTCAGAACAATAGGTCTCCAGACAGCCATGACCGCCACATTTGCATTTTCTGCCATAATGGTTGACACACACATGACCTATCTCGCCCGCAAAGCCTTCGTTCCCCAGATGTGGACGCCCATTGGAGAACACGCAGCTGCCCATGCCCGGCCCTAAGGTGATGACGATAAAATCGCTCATGCCATGCGCCTTGCCGAAGACCTGCTCGCCCAATGCCCTGACGTGCGCATTGTTGCCCACGGCGACAGCCATGCCCAGCTGGTCGCACAGCATGGATGCCAACGGCACTTCACCTTTCCAAGGCAAGCAAGGTGAATGCTCAATGCAGCCTTTCACGAAGTTGCCGCTCAACACGCCGACGCCCACAGAACGGATGGTGTCATAGCCGCCATTCGCTTCCATCATTTCGACAAGCCTTTCGGTGAGAAAGGCAACAAATTCATTGATATTAGGATGCTCCAAAGTGGGGAACTCATCTTGCGCTATGACATTGCCCCTCACATCGACGATAGCATAGGAGGTGGTGTACAAGCCGATGTTAACTCCTACCACACGTCTCTTGGATATACATTGAAACATAGCTTTGTAATATAGATTCTTTTTATATTGTTGGCAAAAATAGCTATTTTTTTCATTATGGCCAAAAGATTTTTCCTTTTTTTTTGCAGATGTCTGCTTTATTTATTAATTTTGCCAGCGAATAGGCTTTTTTATCAAAATCATTTACAAATTAACAAAACACAAGCGTATGAAAAAGTTAATGATTGCACTGATGGCCATCGTTGCCATGACGTTGGTGTCCTGCACCAACTCTAATCTGAGTGATGACCCGAATGAAATGGTAGGTCAGCTGGGTGAGAACCTGAAGGCTGGCGACGGCAACAAGTTTGTAACCATGCTGGGCGACGTGAAGACAAAAGCCATCAGCTTCCTCAAAGACAACCCCGGCAAGGCCAAGGAGTATCTGCAGGCCGCCCAGAAGTTCTTGGTGGACAACAAAGACAAAGTGGCCGAGGTGATTGGCAAGATTTCCGACAGCGAGCTCGCCAAGAAAGCTCAGAGCCTTGTCAGCGATTTGAGCACCCAGGACATTGGCAAACTGCTTGAAAAGATTCCAGGCCTCTGATATGAAGAAACTATTCCTGGCACTCGTTGCCGCCTCCACACTCTTTCTCACGGCATGTTCCTCATGCTTGGGACACACACCGACACCAGGTGAGGCCGCACCGCAGGGTGACGCCCCAGAAAGCACCCAGTCGATGGTGAGCGCCCTTGACTCCCTGCTCAAGGCAGGCGATGGCGCACAGTTCTATGCTCTCCTGGCCAATGTGCCGGAAAAGATGATGGAGGAGACCGACACTGCTAAGATCTGTCAGTATGTCACCGAGCTGCAGACATATCTTTCGACTCATCAGGAAGAGATTGCTGCACTCGTCAGCAACACCACCGACCCCATAGCCAAGGAGGAACTGCCCAACATGGTGAGCTTTTTCAGCGACATCAACCAGCTGCAGACATTCTACGGCTTTGACTTGCAAGACAACAACGTCACCCAAAACCAATAGCCATGAAGAGGAAATTACTCACCTTGCTGGGCCTTGCCCTTGGCATCAGCACCGTCAGTGCCATAGACGCTAACACCGTGGAAGTGAAGTTCAACGGCAACACCGCTACGGTCACTGTGGCATCCAACATCAGTGCCTATGTCAAAGTAAGCAGCGGCACCTCATCGCATGTCAAGCTGGTTCAGGCCGAGAGCTTTGCCGGCATCAACCCTACTGTAGACAACGAGGACGGTGAAATCATCTATGTGCTCTCCGGCACTTCCTCTGATGGCGAGTTCTATCTCGAGGGAGCCTTTAAATGCAGCGTAGAGCTGAACGGCCTGACCCTGACCAACCCTGCAGGCCCTGCCATCAACATACAGAATGGCAAGCGATGCTCGGTGACTGCCAAGAAAGGCACCACGAGCACCTTGGAGGACGGCGCCAATGACGAGTTCAACGGCTGCTATCACAGTAAGGGCCATACCAAGTTCAAGGGTAAGGGCACGCTCAACGTCAAGGGCAATGCCAAGCACGCCATCTACAGCAAGGAGTACATAGAGATAAAGAATGCCACGCTGAACATCACCGGCTCAGTGAAGGATGCCATCCACTGCAAGGAGTATTTCCTCATGGAGAGTGGCACCGTCAACATCAGCAGTGCTGGCGAAGATGGCATACAGGTGGAACTGGCCAACGACCCCGTGACAGGCATCACAGTCGAGCATGAGGACGAGAACACTGGCAATTTCTACATGACAGGCGGCACACTGACCATTGCCAACTATGGAGACAAGGCCGTGAAGGCCGACGGTGACATCCAGCTGACAGGTGGCAAGCGCGAATACAATGCGAATGACATGGAGGCATACTCCAGCATCAGCGACCAATGGGCTGACGCCGCTCCTGCTACGTTCTATGACATGAACGGTCTGCGCATCAGCCAGCCCCAGCGCCGCGGCATCTATATTGAGCGCCGTGGAGGAAAGGCCGTCAAGCGCATTGTCAGATAGTACTGCTTTTTTCAAGAATTGTGCGGTTGAATAGTCGAGCTACTCAGCCGCACTTTTTTTATGCCTGTGAAAGCAGAACGTTCCGGGGGATTTTAGGTTCTTCCGCTTTTTCAGATGGCTGGTGTGCACGAATACGTGCACCACCCGACCATGCGCGCTGCTGAGGAGATATATTTTTAGCGGGAAGAGACATCATATTTTTGTCCGAAGCCTTCGGACACTCTGTCCGAAGCCTTCGGACGAAGCGTCCGAAGCCTTCGGACTTTTTTGGGGATGCACGACAAAAGATGAAACAAGCAGGCGTGAAACAGAAAATCTGCTGTTTTTATTGTGGCAGAAGATAGAAGGCGTAGGACTCTACCTTTACTTGAGGATGACCTTGCCGTCGATGATGTTCAGTCCACGGCGTGGCTGTTGCAGGCGGATGCCTTCCATGTTGTACACGGCCGAGGGTGTGGGCTCTGCCTCAGGTTCGCTGATGGCAGAGATGCCGTTGAACACACTTTGCACCTCGTCTTCGCTCAGTGAGTAGTTGTAGATGCGCAAATCCTGCATCATCCCTGAGAAGTAAGGGTCACCGTTGAAGAAACTGCGCCCTAAGTAACAGATGACGGGCTTCACGTCGGCAGGGCTGATGGTGATAGCAGAGCTGCTGGCCTTCAGTTCGCCATCCACATAGATGCAGGTCTTCCCCGGTCTCATCGTCACAGTGACATGTTTCCACTTTCCCGTTGGCAATGCAGGAGCGTCGAGGCGCTCTTCGTTGCTGCCGTTCTTGATGGCCAGTCGCATGGCAGAGCCGTTGTTGGGGGTGAGGAAAAGATAATGATTGGTATCGTAGCCAAAGTCAAACAGCCTTTGCCATCCTGACGCCGACATCACCCTGACCCACGCAGCCACGGTCAGCTCTTCGCTGGCGGCAGTATTGACAGGCAGCTGTGCCCATTGACCACTGGTGAAGCGCAGCGCCTGTGCACCTTCCTCATGTCCTTCAACGTAGGCAACATTGAGGGCAACGGCGGCATGGCGGCTGTTGTCTGTCACATCGTTGATGCTTCCATCCATGGGCCAGTGGCCTACCAGTGCCCTGTCGGTGGGAACAGTGACGCTGACCACTTCTGAAGGCGTGCTTTGGTTCTGCGCCGTATCGATAGCCTTTACCTTATACTGATAGGCATGTCCCGGCAGTACGGTGTTGTCCACATAGGCCGCTGTGCTGAGCCCTTCCGTCGGCTGTGCTACGCGGCGAGCTATGGTGTTCCACTCCTCAGTGCCTTCCTCACAGCGCAGAATCATGTAGCCGTCGAGGTCGTTCTCAGTGCCCATGCTCCAGGTCAGAAGGACAGAAGCCGACTGTGACCGAGCCTCTAAGCCTGACGGCGTGGCAGGAGCCATTGTCTCGTAGGCCATGTCAACGGGCATCAGGCGCCACTGCATCAGCCGTTTGCCAGCCTCATTCATCGGAAGACTGCGCTGCTCCACCTTTACGTCATTGGCCTTGCTGCTGGAGGAAGCGGCCAGATAGAAGGCGCTCTCACGGTTACGTATGTAATAGTAGCCATTGCCAGCATACTGCAGATACCACTGCTCGTTGCTGGTGGGCGTCTCGTTGACTGAATAGGCAATGATTTCAGCGGGACTTGCTGTGGAAAAGTCCCTTACGTTGATTCTCGTCTTCGAGTTGTTGGCTGAGGTAAAGTCGAAGAAGCTGAAGTCTCCGCCAATCCGCGTACTGACACGGCTGATGTTCCATTGCTGTCTTGCGTTGCCTGTGTACTTCTGCATCACAATGCTGCTGCCACTGACGGCAATGGCGTTGCCTGTTGTCCTGTTCACCAGTTTGTACATGCCGTCTGTAATGGCCACTGGCGGCACATCGTCACCGAAGGAGATGTCGATGACACACTCAGCATTGGTCTGCCCAGTCTGATAGCCCGTACCTCCAGGCATCACCATGCGGTACTGCCGTGTAGGGCCATAGCCGTCGAAGTAGACATCGCGGTCTATTGACACAAACTGATAGCTGGTGCTCACTGCCTGCCGCTCGCTGGAACCCACAAATGCCTTCACGCGTCCGTCATCATGGCGATAGACACTGGCAGAGGTCCAGTTGTCACGGTGCTCACCATAGCTGAGGCGCTCGCCATGACTGCTGATGTCGCAGAACTCACCACGGGCACGGCTGTCGAAGCCCCACCAGATGCCGACAGTCATGCCGTATTCCAGGCCTGTCATGGCTTCAGTCACATTGTGCATCTCGTCGTTGTAGCCCACCTTGCCGTCCTTGACCAATTGCTGGTAGAACTTGACATAGTTGTCGAAAGAACCGGCCAGCTGGTGTGTGTTGCCCCAGTCGTAGTATTGCTTGCCACTGGAGTACCACGTCAACGCCTTGTCATTGTTCAGCGTGTTGCCGCCCACCAGGTTGACGCTGTCCATGCGAGGATAATTCTCGCGCAGCAGCTTTGCCACCTGCACCTGTTTAGACACGGTGGCGCCCTCTTCAGTTGTCCAGTAGTCGGGCTCATTGAAGGGTGAGACGCCCATGATGGGATGGTCGGTATTTGCCTGCATCCAGTGCACATGACTGTTGATCATGGCTGCCCAGTGCTGCACATTGCAGTTCTTGTTCACCACGAAGTAGTCGCAGGTGCCTGCATCCTGGTCGGCTGTGAAGAAGAGGGGAAGCTTCTTGTCGAAAATGTCGAAGACAGAGGCACGGCGCTTCATCATGTTGATGACGTCGCTGGCCAGAGCTGAGTCGTTGACCAGTGGCTTGGTGAAGCGATAGGCTGTGCGTCCCACTTTGACGTTCTCCTTTCCCATGTGGTTCAGTCCCTTGCGCAGGTTCTGCTCGTTGTACCAAGCCTGGTCCAGGCCCCACGTAGGACTGAAGCGGTGGCCTTGCTGACTGAGGTCGAAGGAAACAGTTACATCAGCCTTTGTCACCACCTGGGCGGGACAAAGAGCCAGCTGACAGCAGCAGGCTAAGAGGATGACGGTGCGTTTCATCTGATAATGATTTTGGTGGCTTTGCCATTCTCAACCTTGATGTAGATGCCAGGAGTGGCAGACTGCTGCTTGACAGGCAATCCGCTGGTGGTGTAGAGGGTGGAAGGTTGAGAGCGGAGGATGGAGGGCTGGTTGATGTCTGAGGTGAGCACTTCCAGCTCGCTGTCTGTGATGCCTGTGATGGGAACGGTGGGGCCATCCCAAGAGGCGAAGAGGGTGTAAGGATTGCTGTTCTTGTCATCGAAGGGTCGCAGCACGGCATGATAGTTGCCTATGGGCAAACGGCCTTCAGGCTTGCACCAGACACCATCGACGAGGGCATAGTGCTTGGAGGGAACGGTGCCTGTGGTAGCATAGAAGCCACGCAGGTTGCCCGTGCCTCGGCCATTGGCTTTCTCTTTCACCTCGCCGTATTCACGGAAGCAAGCCATGTTCTCCTCAGGCATATAGAGGAAGGGCTCTCCTGCGGCCACTTCTTCTATTTCCTCCAAGCACAAAGCGGAGAAATCGCTGAGGATGCCTGCTATCTGGTAGAACTTCATCTTAGGCGAAGCGGCCACGCTGTAGGGCAGGCAGGCTGTCTGCCACTGTGCGGCGGTGACGCTGGTCTGATAGTAAGGCAGGAACCGCAGGGCAAAATCGGTGGCACACCACCATCCCTCGCGATGGTCGCCGCTGCCATTAGTGTCACCCACCTTGCGATAGGCCATGTCTGTGCTGCCTGCTTTTGAACTTTCAAAGCCGATGGTCAAGCTCTCACCATTGTCCACATAGAAGGGCGGCGTGGTGAGTGTCTCCCAGCGGTCGTCCACGCTGATGTTGCTCAGGTCCAGGTAGTCCTTTCTCAGCACGGGGCTGGTGAGGGTCTCATTGCCTTTCTTCAGGAAAGCGTGCTGGTCGCTCAGACAGTAGTGCTGGGTGGAAGCACGACACTGCAGGAAGTAGAGACCAGGAAGGTCGAGGGCTGCTATGTCCTGCTTGATGGCCATTGTGCTGCCGTTGTCGTTGCTGGGATTGAGCGACCACCATGCGTTCCAGCAGGTCACACCGTCCTGTGTAGCCAAGCGCTGGTCACCTCCAGTGTAAGTACCGGCTTTCACCGTCCACCCACTTGAGCTGACGAAGTTGGGCGACTGCACCTTGCCTTCTGCTGTTGCCAATGGCATGTACTCATCGATGGCATCGGTCAGGGCGGCATATTGTTCCAAGATGCTCTGTGGGGTAATGACGCTCTGGGTCAGAATGTCATTGGTGAGGGCTGCCAGCTCCTCGCTGCCGAAGATGGGATACTGGCTGACGATGTGGCTCACCTCAGCGGCACGGTCACGCAAGATGGGGAAGAGGGAGCCTGCCTTGATGGCGGTGTCGGTCAGGTCATCCACGTATGCGATGTCTTCTTGCTGGTCTTCCTTGACAATGGCAAGCTGCGAGGTGAGGATGTCGTTGAACAGCGGATTATATGCCATGAAATCCTGCGCACGCTGCCTTGCCTTCGCAGCAGCATCGGCCAGTGCCTCTTCCTTTGTGTCAAAGAGGCGGAAGAGCTTGAAGTTGTCGAACCGAGCCTGAGCATTGAGCGTGTTCAGCAGAATGATGGCATACTCGTTGGCACCGCTGCTGAAGGTATAGAAGTTGGTGTTCCATGCTGCCGAGGTATTGTTGAACGTGGCCACCGTTCCGCCGTTGAGGGAGGTGCCGTTATTGCTGAGACCCACTCTGGCGATGGTCTTCTCACCCATGTTGCATGCGTCCACCATGAAGTAATAGACGGCCTCTGGGTCGACTTTCACAGCTGTCTTCACGGCCTGTACCGTATTGGTGCCGCCGTTGCCATAGCACTGGAGATAGGCACCGCCGTCGGCACCACCAATGGCAGGAGTCTGGAACCAGGGTTGGCCAAGTGATGTGCCCTGCCCGTTGGTCCATCCACGGAGGCCCATGTCGAAGGAACCGTTGAAGATGGCATTGCCGCCCAGATACATCGTCTTGCCTTCAACATCGACAGCATCGCCAGCCTTCACGCTGTTGTTCACCACCATGACGGTGTTCGACGATTTGATGGTGTTGTTGGCCATCTTCTCAGTGATGCGGAACTCCCAGCCGTCCTTGGCATCCACGTCACTGACAGTGTAGGTGCCCGTCTCTTCCTTCAGGGGCACGTCCACCACAGTGACCCATGCCTGATAGCTGTTCTCACGCCGCTGCACATAGATGTAGTCGTTCATCTCTCCGTTGCTCTCTGTCCAAGTCAGGGTGGCCTTGCCGCTTGCTGCGTCATAGTCGATGCTCAGGTCGGTAGGTGGCACCTGTGGCGGAGTCTTGGGCACATATTCCTTGCCCTTGAATCCCAGTCCGCTGTTGATGGTGGCATAATACTGACCGGCAGGGGTGAGTGAGCCGTTCTTGTAGAGCCTTGAGGGGTCACGCTCGCTGTTCCAATAATAATATCTTTCGACGTTTGAATTGTTGTTCAGCACGTTGCAGATGCGTTTCAGCACCTCAGCATTCTGTGCCTCAGTGACGCCGCTGGCAAAGGCACCGTTGCTGTTCCACGATGCGCCCCACACCCACTCTGAAATCCAGACAGGTCGGCCAGTGCTGTTGGTCCAGTTCGAGATGGTGCCGAAGTTTCCCTCAGGCCAGTAGCAATGCAGGTCGATGATGTCGCAGCGCCATCCGCGCCTGTCTATCTCATCGCAGAAGTTCTTCAGAAATCCTGTACCGTTGGTGTAGTCGCTGCCGTCCCATGAGGATGGTGAGCAGAGACGCATACCCGTAGCCATCAGGTCTTCCCAGTTCGAGAGGATGAGGTCTATGTCCTCTGTCTTACCCTTCGGGTCGTCGGCAGTGTTCATAGGCTCATTGTTGGTCTTCATGTGGGGCGACGTGGTGCAGCCACCAAGGGCAGCGGGTGAAGGATAGTTCTCGTAGATGTGGTGTGGCACGTTCTCCACGTCAGGCGACATGTCACTGGTTGTACCCCAAGTGTAGGTGCTGGTGACATTCAGTGCCGAGCAGGCATTAAAGTCGCCTCCGGCACCTGCCAACTGCTGCTTCCCTGTGTCATACCACTTGAAGATGCGGTAGGAGGAGATGCTGCGGTCGAGGATGATAGGCATAGAGGCCATCTCGATGTCTTTGTCAGCAGCGATGAAGCAGCGGCTGTAGCCTCGGCCCCGCGCTTTGATGGAGAATGTCACCATATAGCCGCGCTTCAGCTTGAACGAGCGGATGCGGTTGTTCAGCTGGGCATCAGTCAGTGTGTTCATGAAACCGCCGTCGTTGCCCAGTCCGAAGTTATTGGATGACTCGCCCTCAAAGTTTTTCTCAGAATAGACCGTGAGGGGCTTGAAGCTGTTGCCGTAGGGCAAGATGATGCAGCCACGGTTATAGATTTTCACCTGGCAGTTGCTGTTGTTCACTGCCTTCGCACCGTTGATCTGCACATGGCTGGGCAGCAAATGGATGGCCTTCGAGGGCTTCACGTTCTGCAGGATCACGACGGCATGGTCAGTGTTAGTGATGTTGACGATGCCTTCGCTGGCGAAGGGTGTAGCGCTGGTGACGATGTAGTCGACATCATCCACCACTTCCACCGACGTTGTCACTTGCTCTACAGTCTTTTTGGTGTTGGCAGCCCGCAATGGCTGCAGCGTCAGGCTCAGAATAACGGCCAAAGCCAGACATGTCTTCAAAAGATTTCTCATTTCCAAGGTTATTTAGATGTTAGTTTTTAGTCCATACTGCGTGCAAATTTACAAATAAAAATATGAACAGACGAATAAATCACCTTTTTTTTGTCGTTTATCTGTAAAAGAGTCATGCAGAGCACAGCAAAGGCCGCCCTCCTTTGACAGGATGGGCGGCCTTTGTCTTGATGAGTTACCAGTCTTGCAGAGATGATGGAATCAGCTCTCTCCTGTTTGCTAAGAGTCAGCCACTTATTGCACACCGTCGGCACGCAGCTTCTCCTGCCAACGCCAGGCACTCTTCAGCACTTCTTCGGTAGGTGTGTCAGCCTTCCAGCCAAGCACTTTGTTGGCCTTGTCCACATTGCCCCACACCTGCTCGATGTCGCCCTCACGACGCGGAGCATACTCCCAGTTCACCTTCACGCCAGTGGCCTTCTCGAAGCCTTCAACAACCTCCAAGGTGGAGAGACCGCGGCCTGTGCCGATGTTGAACACCTCCACAGCATCAGTGTCGGGCTGGTCGAGCACACGCTCCATAGCCTTCACATGAGCCTTGGCCAGGTCAACGACATAGATGTAGTCGCGGATGCAGGTGTGGTCGGGAGTGTTGTAGTCGTTGCCAAAAATCTTCAGTTGCTTGCGGATGCCGATGGCAGTCTGCGTGACAAAGGGGATGAGGTTCATGGGCACGCCGTTGGGCAGCTCGCCGATGAGTGCTGATGGGTGGGCGCCGATAGGATTGAAGTAGCGCAGGATGATGCTCTTGATGGGAGCGCCGCTGTGGATGTAGTCCTGAATGATTTCCTCGTTGATCTGCTTCGTGTTGCCGTAGGGCGACAAAGCCTTCTGGATGGGAGCATTCTCAGTGACAGGGAGGTTCTCTTTCGTAGGCTGACCATAGACCGTGCAGCTGGACGAGAAGATGATGCCCTTCACATCGTACTTCGGCATGAGCTCCAGCAGATTGATGAGTGAGGTGAGGTTGTTGCGATAGTAGAGCAGCGGCTTCTCCACGCTCTCACCCACAGCCTTTGATGCGGCGAAGTGGATGATGCCCTCTATCTTCGGATACTTCTTGAACACGCCCTCCAAAGCCTCCATGTCGCAGCAGTCTACCTTCTCGAAAGCAGGACGGATGCCTGTGATTTTCTCAATGCCGTCAACGACATTTGCATTGGAATTGGACAGATTGTCGATGATAACCACCTCATAGCCTGCCTCTTGCAGCTCTACGGTGGTGTGGCTACCAATGAATCCGGTGCCACCCGTAACGAGGATTGTTTGTTTCATGCTATCTCTTTTGCTTTATTTTTTCTTATAATACTGCATGGCCTCAGGCATCCAGCCCTGGATGTTCTTGATGCGAGTAGCATCGCTGGGGTGGTCGCTGAGGAACTCGGCTGTCTGGTTGTTCGACATGGAAGCCATGCGCTGCCAGAAGGTCAGGGCTACCTGCGGGTTGTAGCCAGCCATAGCCGCGAAGATGAGACCCATGTGGTCGGCCTCATTCTCGTGACCGCGTGAGTAGCTGAGGTTCTTGAAGTTGAAGCCCTGGGCGGCAATAGCCTGAACGATGCTCTGCGTGTTCTGGCCCATGCCTAAGGCACCGGCCACGGCCGTACCGATCTGCAGGCCATACTGCTGCTTGATTTGCGTGCTGAGCTGCTCAGCTGAGTGCTTGGCCACAGCGTGAGCAATCTCATGGCCAAGGACGATGGCCAGCGATGCCTCGTCCTGCGTGACGGGCAGCAGGCCCTCGTAGACGCAGATAAGGCCGCCGGGCATGCACCAGGCATTGACGTTCTGGTCCTGGACGAGGTTGAACTGCCACTGGTAGTTCTTGACGTCTTCGGCCATGCCGTTGTTGCGCAGGTAGTTCTCGACGGCTGTGGCCAGTCGCTGCCCTACCCGCTTGACCATGGCGGTATTGGCGGAATTGGTGGAGGGCTTCGCCGTCTTCATGTATTCACTGTACTGCTGCGTGGAGAGGCTCAGCATCTCGCCGTCGCTCACCAGCAGATTCTGCTGACGGCCCGTAATGGGCACTGTCTTCGTCGTGCCGCAGCCCACCATCAGGGCAGCAGCAAGGGCTAACAAGGTGTATCTTACTGTTTTCATAGCTTGAAATAACGCAGCATGTGGAGGAAACGTTGCTTGCGGGTGTTCGTGCCGAACAGCTCGCCCTGCAGGAAGTGGCCCTCGTGCCCGTTGGGCGACCACGGCATGCGCTGGCGCTCGAGACCCAGGGACTCGTGCATAAGCCACATGAGGCCCCTGGCAAAGCGGCGCAGACCAAAGGCGCCGAGGACATGGTCTGTCCAGTCGCCACCCTTGCTGGTCTCGTACTTACCCTTTGTCTGGCACAGCACATAGTAGTAGTCCAGCACGGCGCGCATGTTCAACCGGCCCTGGAGGAAAAGACTGTACATCTGACGGATGGTGGGGACTTCGCTGGGGTTCAGCAGGTCGTCCTCAGACTGCCGCAGCTGTTTCAGCTCTTCGGGATAGCACTTGAGAAGGCGCGGCAGCCGCTTGGCCTGGCTGTTGGTCTCCCTGATGACTTCGGTCTCAGACATCCAGTCGATGCTCACATCCTGGGGGGCACGGAGGCCAAACTCA
>JAEEPZ010000142.1 GCA_016285055.1 Prevotella sp. | reverse complement strand
ATACTGATTCGCAGGGCAGAACGGCAGGACGTGCCGCTGTTGCTGGATTTCATACGGGGGATAGCCCGGTATGAGAAGATGGAGAACGAGGTGATTGCTTCGCCAGAAGTGTTGGAACGTGAAATGTTCGACGAACACAGGGCGGAGGCAGTGTTTACCGTCGTGGATGGACGGGAAGTGGGCTTCGCACTCTACTTCTACAATTTCTCGACGTTCATTGGGCACTCCGGGCTTTATCTGGAAGACCTGTTTGTATGGCCGGAAGAGCGAGGCAAGGGTTATGGCAAGGCTCTCCTGCTGCATCTGGTCAGAATAGCACACGAACATCGTTGCGGACGCATGGAATGGACTTGCCTGAACTGGAACCAGCCCAGCATCGACTTCTATCTCTCACTCGGAGCCGTGCCCATGAATGAATGGACCATTTACCGACTTGATGCTACGGCATTGGAGCAATTAAGCAAACAAAAGAACAGAATGACCCCATGAGCAAGACTTGGAAGATTGACTCGGAAGGAGTGCTGACCATTCGCCCTGGATTCAGGAAAACGAAAGGACAGCCTGATTTCTATGCCCTACGCGACGAGATTAAAGCCATTTTCGTGGAAGAGGGTGTGCGTGAGATTGGCGACAACTGGTTCAGCTATTTGCATGAAGTCAGAGATATTTCCTTCCCTTCTACACTTCGCCGTATTGGTAAGAGCGCTTTTCTTGGGTGTGAGAATCTGGCTGAGGTCTTCCTTCCTGAAGGTGTCGAGGAACTTGCCGAGAGCGCCTTTCAAGATTGCGCGAACGTACGGCGGTTCTGCTTGCCGGCATCCTTACGACGCATCGGGTTTCTGGCCCTTCATGTGGGTGATGGTAGGCTATTGTCAGTCGAGGTGGATAAAGGAAACAAACACTACACCTCGAAGTATGGAGTACTCTGGGTACCGAAAGGTGTAGATCTGATAAAACAGTTTGACGATTAGGACTATTAGACAATATAATGAAACATAAAGGAATCATCTGCGGAATACTGGCAGCTGTCTGCTACGGCACAAATCCATTCGGTGCCTTGCCGCTCTATGAGGAGGGTGTCAACACGGCATCCGTCCTCTTCTATCGCTTCTCAATGGCAGTCCTGATGCTGGCCGTGATGCTGATTGTGGAGCGCAAGTCGTTCAGCGTCAAGAAAGGAGAGTTGAAGACGCTGGCTTCGCTGGGCGCATTGTTTGCCGTATCGAGCATCACCTACTATCAAAGTTTCCACTTCATGGATGCCGGCATAGCTTCAACCATCCTGTTTGTCTATCCCGTCATGGTGGCAGTCATCATGGCAGCCTTCTTCAAGGAGAGCGTCACCCTGTCTACGGTCTCTGCAATCATTCTGGCACTCTTGGGCATAGGCTTGCTATACAGAGGCGGCGAGGGGGCGACACTCAGCACTATGGGTATCATCCTCGTGATGCTCTCGTCGTTGTCGTACGCCGTCTATATCGTCCTCGTCAATCAGTCGAGCATCCGCATGTCCTCGCTGAAACTGACATTCTATGTGCTGCTGATATGCATGATGTGTTTGCTGGCCTATTCATTCACATCTCCCGACTTGCACCTCCAGCTGCCACCTTCGCCAAGGGCTTGGTTCTATGCCTGCTGGTTGGGACTGGTACCGACCATTCTCTCATTGGTGCTGATGACGATTGCCGTTCATGAGGTGGGGGCAACGCCTACGGCCATTATGGGAGCCTTGGAACCACTGACTGCCGTCGCCATTGGCGTACTGCTCTTTGGCGAATCACTTACCCTCCGTCTGATGATAGGAATCGTACTCATCCTGCTGGCCGTCATGGTTATCGTGTTAGGCAAGAATTTTCATCTACGTACCATCAAACATACATTATCTACACTTGTCAGGAAAACATGGCGCTGGAAATCATGAGTTTCAATGCAAGTGATGAATTGAGATTGAATAATATGACAGAGAAGAAGATTAACATATCGACAGCTGACGAGCAGATAAGGCAACTCTACGAAACGGCATTCCCTGAAGACGAGCAAATCCCATGGGATGACTTGATGCGACTCGTTGGGGAAATGCCTCTGGATTTCACTGCATATTACGATGGAGAAGCATTCATAGGCTTCACCATCGTCTATCCTCGTAAGTCATTCAACTGGTTTTGGTACTTTGCCGTGCGTGAGGAACTACGAGGCAAAGGCTATGGCCAGCAGATACTGACTCAACTGATTGAACGGTATAAGGTGCAGCCTTTCGTCCTGGATATGGAGAGCACCACCCAAATTTGTGATAACCTGGAGGAACGTAGAAAACGCCAGTCGTTCTACATGAGAAACGGGTTTAGGGACACGAATGTCTATCGTACCTATAACGACATCACCATGACCATCATGATGAGAGGAGAAGGTACGTTTACCATGCAGGATTGGGACGACATTGTAGATGAATTGAAGAAGTATTGGTGGCCAGAAGACATAAATGAGGAATACGAGTGAGTTGATACCCACATCAGATTAATTCTTGCATGATAGATTTCACAAGTGTGCAATGCTTAAAACAGCCATTTTTAGGTATTGCACACTTTGTTTTTTCGCCGTACCTTTGCGCCCTGGAAAGGTCGCAAATACAACTGTATTATCACTCGTCATGACATTCGCACTTCAGGATCTCTTCGGACAGAAATCTGCGTATGGCGATTTCCAAGGTATTATAGAGAGACTACAGACTGACACCGTATCGGAGATTCATTATGCCGACTCTGCCACAGAGATTCCTATTCCCAAGTGGTTGCGAGTCTCAGGCATGATGCCATCTGTATCTCCAATATCATGTCCTTGACATCCTGGTTGACGCGCTCGAAGTTGGCATAAAGGATTCGTTCCCTAGCGTCCACAGACGGGAACTTGTAGAACTTTGGCAGGGGATGGTTGGCATAGTCTTCCTCCTCTGCCTTTATCTCTGCCATGTCGAAGTTCGTCTTGCAATATGGTTCATATTTAATATGAAATAATATTTGAGAGAAAGTATATTATATATTCAAGTTCCTCAAGCTCGCCGATTCTTTTTCACCACAGAGGACACGGAGTTTTTTTTATCATACACAAAAAGCCTCCTTCTATATGGAAAGAAACTCTGTGTGCTCAGTGTGCTCGGTGTTTCAAAAAACATGGCGATAAGTTGAGTAATGTGAATAATTTGACTGAAATCATCCGACGAATTGTCTGTATTCTTGTGAGTATGGATTTTATTTTGTAATTTTGCAGCCGAATTCAAACAAAAGTGACAACACTGCTCATTCTGATGGCTGCAGCAACCAGACGCTCATCGACCGCGCGCAACACGGTGTCAGCCGTGCTGCGATGCTCTGAAGCTGAGCTAATGAGAAACTTGGATAACGAATAATATATGAGATGTATGAAACAGATGTTCATGAAACAATCGTAAGAAAAACCTTCGATGAAGGTCGTCAAAGTACAACAACAAGGCATCATCTGCACAAGCGTCACTCGTCAGGGCTACGGCACGGCCAACTCCGGCGTGGACGACAGCGAGCTGGACAACAACGGATCGTGGAACTGGGATTAACGACAAGGAGGATAAGACAATGAAGAAAACCAAGACTACGATTCAGACCCTGGCCAAATGCAACAGTGGCAGCAAGTATGCCGCCAGCATCGGCGGCGGCAAGAACAACAACCACCCCAGCACCATCAATATCTATGGCGGTACGGTCAATGCCACGGGCGGCGAATACGGTGCCGGCATCGGCGGAGGCCAGAACCGCGGCGGATGGAACACCAATACTCTTCACTTCAAGAAGGCTGGTACTCCCTCGACGGGCGCCGTCTCGCTGCCAAGCCCACGCAGCGTGGCATATATATAAATAATGGTAATAAGGTTATAATACAATAAAATAATTGAATACAAACAAAACAATGAGAACAAGGATTCTACTATTACTCGCCCTGCTGTGCACACTCGCACTGGGGGCCAGCGGACAGGGGTTTGCCATTGACCCCACACAGCCTGTCTCTGCCGCCGACGTGGAGGTGACAGAGGTGCGCTACCTGCAGTTCATGAGCCACGACTCATTAGTGGTAGACCCCGTGACGGGTCTCACCGACACCTTGCACATCGACGACGGCCAGAGGGTGCTCACCGAGGCGGAGTACCAGCAGATGGCCTCCGAGCCGGCGCTGTCACGCCGACGCATTGCCACCCCCACCGTCGACACGGGCGAGTATGGCGGCATCACGGGCGAAGGCACGCAGAACTTCGGTTCCATGGCATTGCTGTACTCCTACAAGTATCCCTCGGTGGATGCGAATGGAAATAAAGTGGTGCTGTCGGCCCTCATGGGCGTGCCCACAAAGATATTCTTCGACGGCATACCGGCCAAGCCCAACAACGTGATCATAGGCTGCCACGAGACCATCACCAGCAACTACGAGTGTCCCACGAACTACAATCATGGGGGCAGTGCACAGAGCGGCAATGGCATGTTGCTGCAGTATTGCCGCTACGACGCCATACGCCAGCCATGCTGCCTCGTCATCCTGGCCGACTACGAGGGCTATGGCTGCACCGCCGACCGTCCGCACCCTTACCTCTACCAGGAGCTGACAGCCCGCCAGGTGGTGGACGCCGTGCGCTACGGACTGAAGCTCTACCAGTCAAATGTGGGCACAAGTGCCCACAGCTTCGCACGCTTCGAGGACGACAACTGGAAGAGCGTCTGCATAGGCTACTCGCAGGGCGGCAGCGTGGCACTGGCCACCCATAAGTTCATCGAGACCAACGGCCTCTCCAGCGAGCTTCACTTCCAAGGCTCCGTGTGCGGCGACGGCCCCTACGACCCCGTGGCCCACGTGCGCTACTACATGGAGGACAACGGCAGGACCTACCACCTGAAGGACGGCGTGGAGCAGCAAACCGCACATACCCCCGGCACACTATCCATGCCCATCGTCATGCCGCTCATCCTGAAGGGCATGTGCGACAGCAACCCCATGATGCGCCAGCACAACCTGGCCGAATACCTCACCGGCCTCTTCTTTTCCACATCCTCCACCTACATGATCGAGGCGAAGAGCAACGCCAACAAATCCGACCAGTACAGCACCGAGAGTGTGACCAAGAAGTATCGCGAATGCCGGAAGAACGGAGGCAACTGGAATGGCGGCATCAGCAATCCCTACGGCGACGACATCACCGTGGGCGGCACCTATTCTTCTGCCGAAATGAAGGAAATGCTGTTCAAGGACGACGGCGACAACGTCTGGGGCAGGATGGACAAGATGTTCCAACCAAGCTGTTACAACTATCTGAACACTAAGAGCAACTTCGAGGACGCCCAAGGCAACCGCATCACGCCCACCGGACACAGCGCCATGGAGGACCTGCACCGCGCCTTGGAGAGCAACAACCTCACCGTGGGGTGGACACCCCAGCACCGCGTTGCCTTCTACCACAGCACCTACGACACCGTGGTGCCCTACGCCAACCTCCTCTCTTTCATCAAGAACCAGCCCAGCCTGAAATATTACTTCTATGACGGCAGCCTACGCCACAGCATGGCCGGCTTGAAACCTACATACGCTGAAAAGGGCGAAGCCAACGTGTTCGTTTATGACACCCCATCAGCAAATGACCACGTAGATGCCGGTAAAAACTTCTATTTCTTTGGGTCATGGGGAGGAGTTGTTGGCCAGTCGCCCGACACCTGGCTCTACGAATGGGTGATGACGGGTGATAATTAGAGTTTAGAATTTAGAGTTTAGATAGATATGACAAAGAAATATTTCATCCTTATGATGACGGTGCTGCTGTCGCTGACGGCAAGCGCCGACAAGTGGCAGGGCACCGTGGACCTGCTTCTGACCGCTCCTAACGGATACACCACCAACATAGTACAGGCAGTGGCTATCTTCGACAACGAAGCCGGCACCGCTACACTGGGCAACGGTTACAACGCCTGCATCTCGCAGTTCGAGGAGGGCAAACTCAGGATTCCCGGCATGTATAGTAATAATAATGGTGCTTTCCGAGTGGAGATAGCTCCCTTTGCCTTCCGCTTTTGCAACTATCTGACCGAGGTGGAGATAAGCGAAAGCGAAAACAATGGGGGTATGACCACCATCGGCACCTGTGCCTTCGTGGGCTGTTCGCGGCTGCACACGCTGACGCTGCCCTCGTCGCTGACCACCATCGGCGCAGGAGCCTTCGCCGAGCTGCCGTCGCTGAAGGTGGTGTATTGCAATGCCGCGACGGCCCCCACGTGGGAGTGGAACGACGTGTTCGCCACCCTCGGCACCAAGGCCAGCATGGCCGCGATGGCTGCCGACAGGTTCCTCTACGTGCCGGCGGGCGCCCTGGCAAGCTATGACAGCTACCAGTTCGACGGCACGCAGACCAGGGCCAACGAGAAGGTGGGATGGCCCGACGCCTTCGCCCGCGTCTACGAGGTGAACGATGAGCCGCAGCCCATCAGTTCACTCGATGAACTGGTGGAGTTCCGCAATGCCGTGAACGAAGGCGGAAAGTATAAGGGCAGCAACTCGGCCATACTGACTGCCGACATCGACATGGCGAGTATCACCAACTGGGAGCCCATCGGCACGACGACTGCGGCCGACAAGAGGTACACAGGCACTTTCAATGGCGACGGACACGTCATCAAGAACCTCAGCGTAGACCGGCCGAATGATCAATACGCCGGACTGTTTGGCTATGTCTATAATGCCACCATTTGCAACCTCCATCTGGTCAATCCCACGGTGAAGGGTCACAATTTCGCTGGGACCGTGGTTGCCCACGCAGATAAATCGCACATTGCCGACGTGCTCGTTGACGGCGCCTCCGTGCAGGCTAATGGGGGCAACGGTGGCGGCATAGTGGGATCTCTTGACGGCTCGACGGCCGAGCGCTGCCTCTTCAGCGGAGATGTGACGGGTGAGGATAATAGCAATTGCGGAGGCATCGCCGGCAGTTTTGGATACCAGAGTGCCACCATTGACTGCTCTGCCAGCGGAAGCATCACAAACGACCGTAACACGGGAGGCATCGTGGGCTTAGGCAACAGCGGTGTAACCATCACACGTTGCATGGCCAGGAACACAATCACCAGTAGCGGTACTAGCGGTACTAAGGGAGCCATCATTGGCCATCTCTACAACAGTGGTGGTGATTCCCACATTACCGACTGCGCCTATTGGAACCAACAGGAGACGCTCGACATGATAGATGAGCAAACTTCATACGACGATACCTACACCGTCACTGAAGAGGGCAACAAGGCGTTCTACGAAGAAAGCTATATACTGTCCGACAAAGCCCGCAATCAGCTTGGCGACGGCTGGCACTACTTCACGGGCTTCCTCACGGGCTATCCCATCCCCGCCACCCTCCTCGACATGTATATGAACAGCATGCTGAGCACCGACGACGACGGCCTGGTGTACTGTCCCTTAGGCACCCCGTCAGACTTCCAGTATTATATGGTGTACGGCTATAAGGGCACTGCCAAGAGCCTCACCATCCCCGCAACGCACAACGGCAAGGCTGTGGTAGCCATCAATGACGATGTGTTCCGGGGCAACACCACCATCAAGACCATGAATACCGGCGAGAACATGGTGCTCATTGGCAAGGGGGCCTTCTACGGTTCCGCCATACAAGACCTGACCTTAGGCAACAACTTGGGTGAAATAGGTGAGAGCGCCTTCGAGGAGTGCGATGCCCTGACGGCGGTGGCACTGCCCACTAACTTCCAAAAGGTCGGCGCACGCGCCTTCTGCGGCTGCGACCAGCTCGAGTCCTTCTCCATAGGATATGCCTTCAAAGACCACACCGGAAACTTCCTCGCCAACTGCCATAACCTGAAAAGTCTCACCATCTCTGGCAATACTGGCTACAACACAAATGGCTACGTCTGTGAGGACAATGTGCTCATACACAACCACTCCGACAACAAGACCAGCTACTTCGTGGCCTGCGCTCCCGGCAAGACGGGCAACTACACCCTGCCCACGTTCAACGGCTTTAACCGCATCAACATCCTGGGCGAGTGTTTCGAGGGCTGCACCGGGCTTACCGGCATCACCTTCCCCGCCGATCACACCTACTGGGTGGGCGGTCGTGCGTTCAGCGGAGCCACCAACCTGCGCTATATCGACATGAGCGGCGTTGCCGGCATACGTGAAGGCGAGACCTCCACGGCTGTCACTTACAACGTGGACCGTCAGAACACCGAAGACCCGTTCTACGGCACCAGCAACGCCACCTTCATCTACCTGCCCCCAGGACACAGCGCACAGGCCGACGAGCCCAACGTGGTGATTGGCGGCACGGCCAACAGCATCCTGCTCACCGACGGATGGGACTTCTGCCCGCCCGTGGACATCACTGCTACTAATGGTGTCGGCTACGACCGTGTGCTCAGTGCCACGCGCACAGAGATAACCCAACCGACAGGGAACAAAATCACCCTAAAAGACGAAAACGACCAGGATGTGGAGGTTGACGAACTCGAAGTGACGGGCTACACCTACGCCCCACGCGGCTACTCCGTATGTCTGCCTTACGACCTGACACTCACCGCCGAAAACGCCAAGGTATTTGTACCCTCCGCGATTACGGAAGGAGATGATTGGCGCGTCAGCTTCACTGAAGTGACGGACAAGAAGATGGATGCCTATAAACCGTATTATATTGTGGTAAGCGGCGAGGAAGAGGTGAACCTCAGCGCTACCGGGAGCACCTCAATACCAAGTGCCATTACAGCGGCATGTACGCAGGCTGTAGGCAGCACCGATTTCGAGTTCAAGGGTACCACCAAGGCCATCAGCAATGCTAACCTTTACAATGTCGACAAGCCCGCCTATATCCTACAGAGCGACGGCAACTGGCACAAGGTGCCGGCAAATACCGAAGACGCATACGTGCCGCCCTTCCGCGCCTACCTTCAGGCCAGCAATGCCAAGACGGCCAACCAGCTCATCACGATGCTCAATGCCATCGACCTGTCCGACGTGCTCGACAACAGCACTGTGCTGGCCAAATACGCCGGTCAGACCGTCAGCGTCACCCTGCATGACCGCACCCTCTACAAGGACGGTGACTGGAACACGCTGTGTCTGCCGTTCGACGTGACCGACGGCAACACCGAGGATGAAGTCAGCTTCACAGGCACACCCCTCGAAGGTGCTACCGTCATGACGTTCAACAGAGAGACATCGAGCTTCAACGCCTCGACTGGCTTGCTGACACTTAACTTCGACAACGTGGCGCAGAACAGCACCATCGCTGCCGGTACACCGTTCATCGTGAAGTGGACGGGTACGGATGTGACCAACCCCGTGTTCAGCGATGTCACCATATCGAGCACGGCGGCGGGCAGCGTGTTGAGCAAGGACAAGAACGTCCGCTTCCTGGGCACCTACAGCCCCGTCGTCATCTATAGTGACGCTCACGACAACCTGTACTTAGGTGCGGCGAACACGCTCTACTGGCCCAGTACCGAAGGCTACACGATGGGTTCCTGCCGTGCGTACTTCCACGTGGATGTCAACGGTGGTGCTGCCGCCGTGCGCCAGTTCGTGCTGAACTTCGGCGACGAGGAAACGGGGATTACAACAACGAATTACACGAATTTCACGAATTCCGACGATGCGTGGTACGACCTCAGCGGTCGCCGATTGAGCGGCAAGCCCTCGCGCGTAGGCGTATATATATGTAATGGTAAGAAGGTAGTGATTAAAAAATAAATAATTTAAGTGTAATACTTGCTCGTATGTTGTAACTTTAATGCCCAAGGTGCTCGCTATTCCAAAATAATTATTTACCTTTGCACACGAAAGCGTGCGAAACTCGGCGGTGCCTCCGCAATTGGAGCAAGCTCCATTGCGGAGGCTTGCACGAGCTTTGCAAGTGATAACGATAAATAAAAGACATTTATGGCAGCTACAGCAGCAACACAACTGACGCCCGTAGATCATGGGGTCGGTTCTTCTGATTATTTTGCCAACTTTTGAATTACTCCAAACGAAACACCAGTTAGTCTTGACAGTTGTCGGATTCCTGCCCCCAAAGAGAGCATAGTCCTAAGCACTTCATTGCGTCTTGATTTCTCAAGACTTTGAAC
>JAEEPZ010000024.1 GCA_016285055.1 Prevotella sp. | reverse complement strand
GCCGCTGATCACATGACTATAATCTTTCTTTGCATCCATAATTTATACTTTTGATACATGGGTGCAAAGGTAGCAACTTTCGAGCAATGCTACAATGCGGAAAAACGGAGACGCTTACGATTCACCTATGCGCAGATGAATCCCCCTCTAACTCCCCCTTTGCAAGGGGGAGAATAGGGCTACCTCAAGCCTTTGACTATCGAATATATTCAACCATCAACTCACATGATTTGCGACGTAACTATGTCTTATTCCATCCGCACAGCACGGAAACATCCGCACAGCACGGAAACATCCGAAGTTTCCTGCCGAGAAACCTTTGGTTTCCTGCCGAGAAACCGATGGTTTCTCGGCAGGAAACTTTTAAAGCCCATGTTGCCTTGAAACTGCAGGATTCCCCCTAGGGGAGGGGCTGGGGTGCGCATTGAGCTACGCGGCGGGCAAGGAGCGGCAAAAAGTCCCGAAGGGACGACGGAAGACGATGGTGAGCACCAATCGTCCAGGCAGGGGCATCGCCCCTGCTAATGGTTGACAACACAATGAGTCCCGAAGGGACGACGGAACCGATGCGCAGGGTCTGTCGTCGGGACTTTTACTGCGCACCGACCTATTAGCAGGGATTGGGTTGAACAGCCCTGAAGGGTCGACCGAACTCGGCTAACAAACTGACCTATTTCGCGCCGTAACTATGTCATAATTCCATCCGTACAGCACGAAAAAATCTTTACAATCATCTAATCGCGAATCATCATTTTTGATGATTTGTTTTGTCAATTCAGATAGTTTCCTTACCTTTGCAGCCAACATATTAAATCATTGACGCCATGAGAATCATTGCTACCTTAATCTTTTGCGGTTTGACGCTGTTTGCCGCCGCTCAGCGTCTGCCTTATCAGAATCCGGAGCTGAGTGCCCGCGAGCGCGCCCAGGACCTCTGCAGTCGTTTAACGCTTGAGGAGAAAGCACAGCTGATGCTCGACGAGAGCCCTGCCATTCCCCGCCTCGGCATCAAGAAGTTCTTCTGGTGGAGCGAGGCCCTGCACGGGGCTGCGAACATGGGCAACGTGACCGTCTTCCCCGAGCCGATAGCCATGGCCTCGTCGTTCAATCCCGACTTGCTCTTCAAGGTGTTCGACGCTGCCAGCACCGAGTTCCGTGCCCAGTACAACGAGCGCATGTATCGCGGCAGCGGCGAGGACGAGAAGTTTCACAGCCTCTCGGTGTGGACGCCCAACGTGAACATCTTCCGTGACCCGCGCTGGGGCCGCGGCCAGGAGACCTACGGCGAAGACCCCTACCTGACGTCGGTGATGGGCGTGCAGGTGGTGAAGGGCCTGCAGGGGCCAGAGGACACGAAGTACCGCAAGCTGTGGGCCTGCGCCAAGCACTATGCCGTGCACAGCGGCCCTGAGTACACACGCCACAGCGCCAACCTCACCAATGTGTCGCCGCGCGACATGTGGGAGACCTATATGCCCGCTTTCCAGGCTTGTGTGCAGGAGGGCAAAGTACGCGAGGTGATGTGTGCCTACCAGCGCCTCGACGACGACCCCTGCTGCGGCTCACAGCGCCTGCTGCAGACCATCCTGCGCGACGAGTGGGGATTCCAGTACCTCGTGGTCAGCGACTGCGGTGCCGTCTCCGACTTCTACGAGTCGCACAAGTCTTCTTCCACCCCTGTCCACGCCTCGGCCAAGGCCACCATCGCCGGCACCGACGTGGAGTGCGGCTACGGCTATGCCTACCGCAGCATACCCGAGGCCGTGAAGCGCGGATTCATCACCGAGGCGGAGGTAGACAAACACGTCGTACGCCTGCTGGAAGGACGGTTTGACCTGGGCGAGATGGACGATGCCTCGCTGGTGGAGTGGTCGAAGATACCCTACTCGGCCATGGACTCGAAGGAGCATCGGCAGATAGCCCTCGACATGGCCCGCCAGACCATTGTGCTGCTGCAGAACAAAGACCATGTGCTGCCGCTGCAGAAGAACAAGGAGAAGATAGCCGTCATAGGCCCCAATGCCGACAACGAGCCGATGATGTGGGGCAACTACAACGGCACGCCCAATCACACCGTCACCATCCTCGACGGCATCAAGGCGAAACAGAAGAAACTCTTCTACCACGCCGGCTGCGACCTGACCTACGACCGGGTGATGGAGAGCCTCCTCGCCTCCGACTGCGCCTTCGAAGGCAAGAAAGGCATGAAGGGCACCTTCTGGAACAACCGCCGCATGGAGGGCAAGCCTGTCACCACGCAATACTACACCCAGCCGCTGGCCGTCACCACCTTCGGTATGCACAACTTCGCCCCCGGCGTACAGTTGGAGGACTTCTCGGCCAAGTACGAGACGGTGTTCACCCCCAAAGAGGCCGGTGAATATGTGGTGAACGTAGACGGCTGCGGACACTTCGAGCTGTACATCGACGGCCAGCAGAAGTTCCGCCATCACATCTGGCGCACCACGCCCAACCGTGTGGCCATTCAGGCCGAGGCCGGCAAGAGCTACAACATTGAGGTGCGCTTCTCGCATATCCAGACCTACAACGCCAACCTGAAGATTAATGTGGCCAAGGAGCACCCCATCGACTACCAGCAGATCATCAGTCAGCTGAAGGGCATCGACAAGGTCATCTTCGTCGGTGGCATCTCGTCAGCCCTTGAGGGCGAGGAGATGCCTGTCGACATCGACGGCTTCAAGGGCGGCGACCGCACACACATCGAGCTGCCTGCCGTGCAGCGCAACTTCCTCAAGGCGCTGAAGGAGGCCGGCAAGACCATCATCTTCGTCAACTGCTCCGGCTCGTGCATCGCCCTGCAGCCCGAGGCCGACATCTGCGACGCCATCGTCCAGGCATGGTACCCCGGCCAGGAGGGCGGCACCGCTGTGGCCGACGTCCTCTTCGGCGACTGCAACCCCAGTGGCAAGCTGCCCGTCACGTTCTACAAGACCAGCAGCCAGCTGCCCGACTATGAGGACTACTCGATGAAGGGCCGCACCTACCGCTACTTCAACGATGCCCTCTTCCCCTTCGGCTACGGCCTCAGCTACACCACCTTCGAGCTGGGCGAGGCGAAGACGGTGAAACAGGGTGAGAACTATGCGGTGACCATCCCCGTCAGGAATACTGGCAGCTGCAAAGGTGCTGAGACCGTGCAGCTCTACATCCGCAACGTCGCCGACAAGGAAGGTCCGCTGAAGTCGCTCCGTGCTTTCCGGCGCATCGACCTGTCGGCAGGAGCCGAAAGTGCTGTCACCTTCACGCTTACGCCAAAGTCTTTCGAGTTCTGGGACGACGCCACCAACACCATGCGCACCAAGCCCGGACAATACGAAATCATGTACGGCACCAGCTCGATGGACAAAGACCTGAAGAAACTGACCGTCAACCTGTAAGACAGTATCAACTTTCGCAAGATTTGGAGTTAAAGGAGTTAAAGACGCTACCGAAGGGATGCAAGAATAGTCGTAAATAATAAAAAATCACGAACCATTCGCGAGACATTTGCGTATATTCGCGTTGCGTCGCAGACAGATAAATATAAAAATTGGCAATGATATAGCAGTTGACCTATTCATGCGCAGCCATCCCCTCCCTTCAAGGGGAGGGTTCAAGAGGGGATGGCTGCGCATGAATCCTTTCTGCAAAGGGTCAACTGCTATATCATTGCTTAAAAATTTATGAATCATTCGTGTTCATTCGTGTATATTCGTGTAGCGTCGCAGACAGAAAAAATTCACGAACCATTCGCGAGACATTTACGTATATTCGCGTTGCGTCGCAGACAGATAATTACGAACCATTCACGAGACATTTGCGCGTATTCGCGTTGCGTCGCAGACAGAAAAACATTAACAATCATTTAAAACCGTATAGCTATGGCAACAGTCGACGACAAGAAAGTTATCTTCTCGATGGTAGGAGTGAGCAAGACCATCCAGCAGAATCAGAAACAAGTGCTCAAAAACATCTACCTCTCGTTCTTCTACGGCGCGAAGATAGGCATTATCGGCCTGAACGGCGCGGGTAAATCGACGCTGATGAAAATCATCGCCGGACTGGAACAGCAGTATCAGGGCAACGTGGTGTGGGCACCGGGCTACACCGTGGGCTATCTGCCGCAGGATCCGCCCCTCGACGATACGAAGACGGTGAAGGAGAACGTGATGGAGGGCGTGCAACACGTGTACGACGCGCTGGCCGAATACGACGACATCAACGTGAAGTTCGGCCTGCCCGAGTATTATGAAGACGCCGACAAGATGGACAAGCTGATGCAGCGCCAGGCCGAGCTGCAGGACATCATCGACGCCACCGATGCGTGGAACATGGACTCGAAGCTGGACCGCGCCATGGCGGCCCTGCGCTGTCCGCCGGGCGACTGGAGCGTCACCAACCTCTCGGGCGGTGAGCGCCGCCGCGTGGCTCTCTGCCGGCTGCTGCTGCAAAAGCCCGACGTGCTGCTACTCGACGAGCCCACCAACCACCTGGATGCCGAGTCGATAGACTGGCTGGAGCAGCACCTGCAGCAGTATGAGGGCACGGTCATCGCCGTCACACACGACCGCTATTTCCTCGACGACGTGGCCGAGTGGATCCTGGAGCTCGACCGGGGCGAGGGCATCCCCTGGAAGGGCAACTACTCGTCGTGGCTGGAGCAGAAGAGCCAGCGCCTGGCGCAGGAGGAGAAGCAGGCATCGAAGCGCCGCAAGACCCTGGAACGCGAGCTGGAGTGGGTGCGCATGGCGCCCAAGGCACGACAGGCCAAGGGCAAGGCACGCCTCAACTCGTATGAGCTGATGCTGAACGAGGAGCAGAAGCAGAAGGAGGAGAAACTCGAAATATTCATCCCCAACGGTCCGCGTCTGGGCAACAAGGTCATCGAGGCATCGGGAGTGGCCAAGGCTTTTGGCGACAAGGTGCTGTTCACCGACCTGAACTTCGTGCTGCCGCCCAATGGCATCGTCGGCGTCATAGGCCCCAACGGTGCGGGCAAGACCACGCTGTTCCGCCTCATCATGGGCCTGGAGCAGCCCGATGCCGGCACCTTCTCGGTGGGCGAGACGGTGCGACTGGCCTACGTAGACCAGCAGCACAAGGACATCGACCCCACGAAGAGCGTCTATCAGGTGGTGTCGCAGGGCAACGAGACGCTGCGCCTCGGCGGCCGCGAGCTCAACGCACGGGCCTACCTCAGCCGTTTCAATTTCAGCGGTGTAGATCAGGAAAAGAAATGCGGCGTGCTCAGCGGCGGCGAGCGCAACCGTCTGCAGTTGGCCTTGGCGCTGAAGCAAGAGGGCAACGTGCTCTTGCTCGACGAGCCGACCAACGACATTGACGTGAACACGCTCCGTGCCTTGGAAGAGGGCTTAGAGGCCTTCGCCGGCTGTGCCGTCGTCATCAGCCACGACCGATGGTTCCTCGACCGCATCTGCACACATATCCTGGCTTTCGAAGGCGATGGCCATGTATTCTTCTTCGACGGCAATTTCTCCGATTATGAGGCGAACAAGGCCCAGCGACTGGGCATAGAAGAGCCGAAGCGGGCCCGCTATCGTAAGCTGATGGAGGAATAAGGCTTCATCCGTAGCCTTACTCTCCGCAATGCACCTAACAGGGAAAAGCATGAACAGAGTGATTAGAAAAGCCAAGCCAAGCGACTTGTCCGCTATCATGCAGGTCATGGATGCTGCAAAGGCAATCATGCGGGCATCTGGCAACATGCACCAATGGACTGAAGGCTATCCCTCAGAGGATGTGATCCTGTCTGATGTTGAGAAAGAAGGAGGATTTGTCGTAGAAGATGGCGGAAGGATAGTGGCTTACTTCGCTTTCCTGCCTTCCCCGGAGCCCACCTATGCCAAGATATATGAAGGGGAGTGGCTTGACGATGTGCTGCCTTATCATGTCGTTCACCGCATTGCCAGCTATCCTGACGCACACAACATATTCAGTGACATCATGGACTACTGCTTTGTTGCTGACAGGAATATACGAATAGACACCCATCGTGACAACACCATCATGCAACATTGCATCAGCAAGTACGGATTCACTGCTTGCGGCATCATCTATCTTGCCAACGGTGACGAAAGATTAGCATATCAACGCCTGTAAGGGGAGGGGTCTCCGCCTCTCCCCCCGCCAGGGGCGGGGTGGGGTGGGGCTACTTCACGGCTTTTGGAGTCCAGTTCTTGAAGAAGCGCAGCACTTTCTCCTGATTGTAGCCTTGCCCTTCTTCCAAGAAACTGGAGTCTTGAATGTGAATCACCTTGCCGTCTTCGTCAAGGACTACAAACACGGGGAAGCCAAAGCGTCCGCAGTTGTTCAGCCGCGCCATCAAAGCCGCTGCCAGTTGCTGCTGTCGCTCATCGCCAGACTTACGAGGATTGTAGTTGACATGGATATACTCAAAACTCTCGTTGATGACCTGGCTGATGGTGGTGTCATTCGTTATGAAATCAGCAAAACGTAAGCACCAGGGACACCAGTTCCCGCCTACCTGACAGATGACAAACTTGCCTTCAGACTTCGCTTTTGCTACAGCCTGGTCTATCTGCTCAATGGGATGAATGTCCTCGTTATACACTTTCTTTAACCCCGTCTGGGCATTTGCACACAGGGAAAGGAGGACTGCTGTCAATGATAAAACTACTTTTCTCATGGCGTAATACACGGTTCTTTTTATCTGTATCCAAGGAATTCTTTGAGGCCTGGGGCGTTTTCGAGGTCATCTCTGCCCACGTAGAAAGGGCCGGGAGATACCAAATCGAGATACTTGTCGAGAAACTCCTCCCAAGGCAGCTTCAGATAAGAAGCAGGAATGAAGAATGTCCTCGACCCACCAGCCGAGCGATTGCCTGCCTGCACATAGGCCGAGTAGCCACCAAGCTCGTGCTTCTGAATACGATAGGTCTCCAGGAACCAGCCACCACTGCATCTGCTTGACGATGGCACATCGAGGTATTCCTTCACAGGGTTGGCATGCTCAAGCTCCCAGTCATGACCGCTGGCAAGCCGACGGATAAATTCTTCACAGTCTATATTCTCAGGATATGCCTTCAGCGTGCCGTCGTGCCATGAGGAATAAGAGACATACTGGTAGTCGTCGCCCATTTTCTCAATACCGTAATAGGCGTGCTCCGCTATCATATCCCTCGTTGCCCAGGGAAAGTCCTGTTTCATCTGTTCGAATGCCTTGTCGATGTAGGCATTCATGTCGTAACCGTATGGAAATTTCTTGTTCATAGGGATAAGAAGAAAAGGCATCCGACACTCATAGTCAACCGGGTGGTAGTGCGCTGTGCTGCATGAGCGA
This sequence comes from Prevotella sp., assembly GCA_016285055.1. Classification (GTDB taxonomy): domain Bacteria; phylum Bacteroidota; class Bacteroidia; order Bacteroidales; family Bacteroidaceae; genus Prevotella. The sequence continues at coordinate 33,762 of JAEEPZ010000024.1, read as the reverse complement.
TGCATGCGAGTAAGGACGTGCTGAGCCTGCGCCGTAACAGTTCTTGAATCGAACAGATTGCTGCCGGCTCCGGGCAGCGGCCATGATGGGGTTCCAGTTCGCCCTGTGAATGCGGATGCCAGTGCGTCACTCTGTCAGTTCTGTCTGGAAATTCAGCGACTGTATCTCGATGTCGAGCTTGCGGAGCTGGGCCGAGTAGTCGTCAATCTGTTTGCCGAGGGCCTTCACGTCAATGACCGTCACCATCTTGATCTCTGAGCGTGAATAACGGTCGTGACCTGACGAGGCTGTTTCAAAGGCGCTGCGCAACGTGCTGATTCTCATGGTCAGCACGTCTTTCTGTGCCATCAGCTCTGTCAGCGTCTTGCCATCGCTGTTGCGGGTGTTCATGTTCGTGGCGTTGATGCGCCAGATGAGCGACTCAAGCTGAACAAGGCACGAGTTGAGTTCCTTCATCAGCTCTGCGGGGTGCTCTGACGGCTCATCGCCCTCCTGCACCTTTACGTTGTTCTGTATGCGCTGCCCCAGCTGCTGGATGCGCTTCTGTAAGTCCTTCCGGATACTTAATGCTTCTGCTAATTTCATATTCCAAATGGTATTGATTCTATGACGGACATTCTCATCTCAAATAGTTTTCTTTGGCAAAAGTACAAAGAAAGTTGCGACTGTGCAACATTTTTGCCTTTTCTTTTCGTTTCTTTGCAAGATCCGCCGCTCCCCCGCCCCTGTAAGGGGAGGGGGCAGGGACCTTTAATATTTCTTCTTGGCTGAGATCTGTAATATCCTCTGTGGCCTTGTGGAAAAACTTTTTTTAATCAAAAACTTTTTTTCTTTCGAGTAATATGCATACCTTTGTAGCGTCGATTATGGCGTAGGTCAACGGGCTAAGTATATACAGGAACACGTACGGCTGGCTGAAGTCCAAGAAGACAGCAAAGAAATAACTTATAAAACCATCTAACTGAATATGGAACATATCAGTACTATAGTAGAGAAAAACCAAAAGTCGCAGGTACAATCCGTATCGTCTGGCTTCAAATTGATAGACGACGTGATAGGTGGCTACTATCCTGGACAGCTGACCACGGTTTGTGGGGACGAGAACTGTGGAAAGTCAGCTTTTACCATCGCTCAGCTGAACCACATCGCTGTTGACCAGCACATTCCTACACTCCTCGTGATGAACAATATGTCGGAACGGATTTTCCTTGCTTGCATGGCAGCCTACTATTGCTCTATAGAGACAAACATTATTAATAATGTCTTAACTGCAGAGGAACACAGCCCGGCTGTAAATGCATATTTGGAGAAGCTGAAGGAAGCACCCTTGTTTATTCTTGATGCAGCAAGGAAGAACGAAGCGTTTGTAAACGAGGCGCTGGAGGAAATGATTGCCACGCATGGCATCAAGATTGTGTTTGTCGATGAGGTCTGCCAGTATTACGACTATTCAACCACCAAGCGAAACATCATCAACTGCTACAAGTCGCTTGCCCTGAGGATGAATATCCCCGTTGTGGTCACTTGCTGCGTGTGGAACGACCGGGATGGGATTGATTGTGCACGTCCTGCCCTGCGCGATTTCTTCTTTTACAATGAAATACATGGAAGCGACACCGTGATTGGATTAATCCGTTATGGAGACTATTGTATCTATCAAGATGAACATGGCCGTGATCTAAAAGACATTATCGGCTTGGAGATTCTCAAGTGCAAGGGACGTTTAGTCAACAGGCGCTTCTACTTGCCTTGGGGTTATTTGTTCCTGAAAGAATATGCAGACAGGGAGAAGACCACTTTAGAATTCTTCAGGAAATCGAGCGGCTATAAGATCGACACTCTTATCAATAAGCTCGGATTGGTTGAATGTAATAGCGGTGAGACACAACAATGAGGAAACAGTGGGAAAAGAATCCATTCCCCATCGGTAAAGATGTTTTCATCACCACTGAGCCTGCATTGTTCAGCGAGGAGGAAATGGGCGGAGAGGTCAGTAATGATTTCTTTGACCAATATGCTGAGGCCTATTTGGAGGCGATGCGAATAGTGTGTTGCCTTGATGACATAGAATTTTACAACTTGAGCCAGGAATATCGGCAATGTTACGACACGAAGGAGGCATATCATTTGCGCGTATTACCGTCACGCGTGATGACACTCATGCAATTCATGGCCCTTGGTGACTGTATCAACATGAGACGAGGCTATGTGAACAATCCCAACCAAAAACCACACGTGACTGTTCCTGAGTCTTTCGTGGAAGCAAGGAAGCGTTTTATGGAAGAGATTCATAACGGTGAATACGGACATACAGACTGGATTTCCCTGCCTGATTATCCACAAGCCTTGTGAAAACACAATTTCTGTTCAAAACCCTTTTTCTTTCAAGAAAAAGTTGTATCTTTGTAGCGTCCAATGATTAAAGACTTATGAAGAATTACCTGATCAGCGTATTGCTAAGAGTACGTATGAAAGAAGAACATACCGCATGAAAGGCTGCCTAAGTGGATGGCGGAGGTTAGCAAGCGGTTTGAAGGAACTGACGAGAAGGTAGGTGCAGAGATGAACGTCATCAAGGATGTCACCTTTGAGGGAACCATATTGAATCAAGTCAAGAAAACAGTCGAGTACTTGGAGACCCAGGTACGGGAGCACACTTTCCTCGGACAGCATGGTAAGTTTGTTACCCGTCGTGACTATCCTAAGTTCGTGATACAAGAGATGACTGTTAATAGCGTTTGTCATAGGGCGTACAATATAAAGGGGACTGAAATCCAAATAAAGATGTTCGATGACCGACTGGTATTTGAATCGCCAGGCAAGTTACCTGGTCAAGCGAAGCCCAGCAACATCCGAAATACCCACTTCTCGCGCAATCCAAAGATAGCGGCATTCCTGAAAGTCTATCACTACGTGAAAGAGTTCGGCGAGGGCATGGATCGTGTCTGTCGGGAACAGGAAGCCAATGGTGCCCAAGCCCCTTCTTTCCGAACTGATGACTTCATCTTGAAGATTACAGTGCCAAAGGTCACAGAAAACTCTTCTGTTCGATTAGTAACCGAACAGAAGCGAACAGAAAAGTTACCAGAAAATACGCAAGGGTTGACAGAAAAGTTACCAGAAAACGTCATAGATAACGTCACAGGAAGCATCACAGATACGTCACAGAAAACGTCACAGAAAACGCCACAGAAAACGCCACAGAAAATCATTGACTTGGTAAGGGAAAATCCTTACATCACAACCTCTAAGATGGCTGACATAATTGGTATTGATAGGAGAAATGTTGCCAGAAATATCAGGAAATTGCAAGTTCAAGGAGTAGTTCGACGTGTTGGCCCAGACAAGGGCGGTTTCTGGGAGATTATCAAAGAAAGCCAATAGATTAGTTCTTTCTAATAGCGTTTTGCGCTGTAGAAACAAGCTTGTTTTTGCGGCGCATTTTGCATTGTGACAGAATGGCGGAAAGGCCCTCTCAGTATGAAACGGGAGGGCCTTTTTAACATTTCAATGCGTAAAGCGGTCGTAAGGCGATTCCGGCTGGGGGCGTAAGAAGGACGAGGACGATATAGAGTTCGCCCGTCGTTGTGCAGAGCAAGCAATGATGGATATAGGCGTTCAGGTCAGGAAGAAATCACGAGGTATACACAGATAAGAAAGAAAGGAATGTAAAAATGGAAGAGAACAAAATAACAACAGACGACCTCCAGCCCTGCCTGCTGATTCTGATGCTTGCGCTGGTCAGCTTTACCGTCTATGTTCTTGTCGGAAATCATGTGTTATGGCACATTGACATGATTTGGGAAATGGCATGGAAACTTGGAGGAGGCATGTTTCTTTTCATTGTCATGACTCTTTGGGCCTGCCATAAAGAGTGGATGTAATCTTTGAAAGGAGCAAGCTGTTTTCAAATTATGCTTGCTCCTTATCTCGCTGCCTATAATAATGCCTAATCGTCCAACGGTTCTGCTGTGAATGCTTGCCTCTTTATCAGTCGAAGCAAGTACTCCGCAGCCTTTGGCGCTTTCTCACGGGCTGTTGCCAGTTTGTGGGCAAACTCCTCCTCGGTGATGTCGGAGTTGAAGTCATCCACCAACTCCCGAGGTTCGTTGGAGTTCTTCACGAGTGCCAGTCCCTTCCGCTTCATCAGGAAACGAAGCGACAGGATACCCTTGTCGTATTTGGGCCTTGCCTTGATCAGTTCCTGCATCATGTTCAACCCAGGGTCACCAATATGCAACTCGTTGAGCATGGCAATCATGTAGAGCACCTTGCAGTCGGGTGTCGACATATCGAACACATCGCCCATCAGCACATTCACGGCATCGGCCTCCTCATAGCGCTCGAGCCTGGCCAGACAGCGTGACTTCACATAGAGCGCTTCCTGGCATTGGTGCTGGGTCAGCACGCTATCGGCGTAGGTCAATGCCTGCTCATACTCTTCGGCATAAAGACTCAACAGAGCCACAAGGAACTTGGGTGCCCAATGGTCAGTTTCCTTCAGCGCCTCGGGAATCTCCGTGATGCAGCCAAAGAGATCATCATCACAGATGACGGTATCGAGGAACCGCTTCGCCTGCTGCATCGCCTCCTTGATGTCACTATCCTCAGCCTTCTTCTGCACCAATAGCAGGTATTGGCGAGCAGCCTCGTCGTAGTCGTGGCGAGCCAACAGCTGATAGACGGCCTTGCCGCTCTCTATCTCGCTGTTGATTACCTGGTTGTCGTTGTAGCCGCTGGCATACTGCAGCACCTCACGGCTGGTGTGGGCATACTGCGGGATGATGGGGCGAGAGAGGAACAGGCCGCCGAGCGAGCGCACACGGCTCAGCGCGACATAGAGCTGACCGGCGGCAAACATTCCCCGGCTCAGGTCAAGGTACATCTTGTCGAAGGTCATGCCCTGACTCTTGTGCACGGTGATGGCCCAGGCCAGCCGCAGCGGGTACTGGGTGAACGTGCCCACTTGTTCCTTCTTCATCTTGCGGGCCTCGCGGTCGTACTCATAGCTGTACGATTCCCACGAGCAGCAGGGTACGACGTAGGTATCACCGCCGTCGGTCGTTACCTGTATCTCGTCCTTTGTCAGCTTCGATACCGTGCCGATGGTGCCGTTCACCCAGCGCTTCTGCGGGTCGTTGCGGGTGAACATCACCTGTGCACCCACCTTCAGTCTCAGCGTCATGTCAACGGGGAAGCGTTTCTCCTCGAACTTGCCCTGCACCGTTCCCTCGTAGGTGTACTCCTCAGAGTCAATCTCGGCAAGCCGCTGTTGGTTGAGGGCATCGGCTGTCTTGTTGAGCGAGGCGAGCGTTATCACCATGCCGTCGGCCTTCGTCGGCTGGCCGACGCGCTCGTTCAGGTGCATCAGGTTCTCTGGAGTCGCCCTGTTCAGGCGCACGTTCTCCAGTATGTGCAGGAAGTCCTCATCCTCCTGGCGGTACACCTTTTGGAACTCTATCTTCACCAGCCGCATCCGCTTGATGACGTCGGCCTTGTAGAAGAAGAAATCGTCCGTGTGGTAGAGGTCGTGCATCAGTTCGCGCTCTGCTCCCTGCTTCACCACCGGCGGTAGTTGGAACATGTCGCCCACGAAGATGACCTGCTTGCCACCGAAGGGCTGCATGGAGCGTAGCGTCTTTCGCATGGTGTAGTCGATGGCATCGATGATGTCGCAGCGCACCATCGACACCTCGTCGATGATAATGGTGTCGGTATGGAGCAGCGTCTGTATGCGCGCCTCGCTCATCTTTCCCATCGTGCCTGGTGTGCAGACGTCCATCGGCAATCCGAAGAAAGAGTGGATGGTATCACCACCCGCCAGGATGGCTGCCACGCCAGTAGGGGCCAACGTGATGAACTGCTTGTCCACCATCTGCTGCACCTTGCGCAGGAAGGTTGTCTTACCAGTTCCAGCCCTACCGGTCAGGAAGAAGCTGGAATTCGTGTTGGCAATCAGCTCGTAGGCGAGCAACTGCTGCTTATTCTCTTTGTCGAGTGTGTTCTCCATGGTTATCGCTGTTCGAGTTTTGGAAGTATTTGGGTTAAACGTGTGTTGAAGTCGCGGTCGAGGAAGCTCTTGTAGCACCCGTTGACCAGATCAGAGGCCTGCGCTGCAATCTGCTCTGCCGGAATGCTGATACGTTGCGTCTTCATCACGCCAGTCAGATAGTCCTTCACCATCTGCTCTGACTCCTGGCGGATGAACGCCTCGTTGCGGAACTCCTTCTCGTAGTCGCGCTTCTGGATGAGTTCCATTCTCTGTCCGTTGAAGGCATAAAGCTCGATGCTGTCGATGTAGGTCCAGTTGTGGTAGAGCCCAACCTTCTCCACAATGACGATGCGGTCGCAAAAGCGGATGCCGAGGTAGTAGCGGTGTCCGCTCTCGCTCTCGTACTCGTTGCAGATGAACATCTTCTGCCCCTCATCCCATACGGGGAGGTGAACGCGTGGACTGCCGAAGGGCGGCAGGATGCTGTCAAACAGGTTCTTGTTGATTGCTTTGGTCAGTGTTGCCATAGTTTTGTCGGTTTGTTTTTGGTTGAACTTTGTGTTGTCCTTGTCACAAGCAGTGGCTCTTATGCCAACTGCTTGTGTTGTGTCTCCTCAATGGCTGCCCGTGAGAAGGTGAGGAGTTCCTGCTCGCTGACATGCGCCCCCTGGAGCTTCATCTGGCTCGTCATGAAGTCCTTCAGCATCAGGATGCTCTGCTCCTTGGCGAAGTACTCCGAGAAGTCGCGCCAGTTGCTACCGCCCCAGAACTTCTGGCCGATGATCCTGGCCTTAGTCCCGTCCCAGCAGAACAGCGTGATGCCGTTCAGGAAAGTACGGGCATAGCCCTGACCGATGTGGTAGAACACGGCCAGCTTTTTCGAGACCCGGATGGCCTTGTAGTACATGTTCCCCGCCGCACTGGTGTAGCCGAGCGTGAGGTACACGTTCTTGGCGGCGTTGTAGGTGAGTGACTCGCCCGAGAGGGCAGGAAGGCTTTTTGCCACGATGGTCTGAAGTGCTGTACTTGTCATAGCATTGATCAGATTAAGGTTGCCACCACTAAGCATTTGCAGCATCAATCTCGAGGTGGTTTCGATGATTGACGCTGCAAAAGTACTATGAAAAAATCGCACAACTATGAAGAATTACTTCACACTTTGTACATATCACACAACCTTTTTGCTTTTTCTGCAAATTTCTCTCTTAGCCATAATGGTTCTATAACTTCAATGGCATCGCTATAGGAGAACAAAAGCATCTCCAATTCAGTGTTGATTTTGAGTTTCAATTGGAAGAATGCATCGCTCTCAGTTTCTAACTCTTTAAGTTCTGTCTGAGACCAATGTAGGGGTTTGGTTCTAATATAGTCAATACTTTTATTGCTTACTTTCAGCACAACCTTTTCCACAGGGCGGCCTTTGTAGTTAGAAACACCGACAATATCGTCAAAGTATTCTTCAAAATCAACATCAGTTTCAATGTATGGTTTGCTTAAATGCTCTAACCTGACAATTCTGTCAAGCGGATAATTTTGTATTTCCATTCTGTCCTCTGAGTATGCGAATACAAACCATCTCCGATTATATTGCCGGAGATGATAGGGGTGGATATTGCCTGCAAACTCATCCTTATTGAACGGTTTATACCACATTTTCAAGGGATATTTGTGGGTAATAGCTTCGAGGATTGACTCCACGTAGTCAAGGCCTGCGACTTCATTATTGTTGTCAAAGGACATGAAATTGAGACCTGTTTCAGAGATTCCTTTCTGTAGTCCCATTAGATAGAATCTGAGCATGTCATAACGTGGATCGCCTTTAAAGAGATTCAGATTCTCAAGAGACTGACGGATAACCTCCATATCTTGAGAGGTTTGTTGCATAATAGAAAAGGTCGTGTCCTTATATCTCCACAGTCTCTCCCTGCCTCTATGTAGTCCAGTTTCAAAGACTGCGCCATATTTCTCCTCCAATTCTTTCAAATTGTCCCGAAGTTGGCGCTCACTAATGTCGTCAATTTGAGTGTCTGTCAAAATTTCGTTTAACGTACACCCTTCTGGGAAGCGGAGCAATTGGTCTAATCGCATGAGGCGAGCAAACTTATCTTGTCCCTCACGCATCGCTGTCTTTTTATTTTTTGTCATAACTTTGCTGCGCAGAAAAACTACTAATATTTGATTAAGGCATAGTTCTTCAATACAAATCTGCGTATTACGGATGCAATTATTTCCCGTGGAATCAATTTCTTTTTTGCACATCCTTCGCCATCCAATATGACTTTGAAGGATCATTTGGATCCATTACTTTCTTGGCTGTAAAACAGACTTCCTCTCCATTACAAAAAGAATCGAGATAACACCTATATGGTCTTAAGGGCATAGACCAGTATCTGTATTTGATGTTTTTGAATATTGTTCCTTTATTTTCCACTTCAACAATAACACCATTAAATAAGGCTCCATCTTGTAGTTCTTTACCAATGCTATCATCCAAATCTTTGAGTTCCTGCAAAAAGAGAATTAGCATACGCTCTTGGAAGTACAACCAATCCGAAGGGCTTTGCGGCTCAATAGAATCTCCAATAATAAATTGTAGAGCCGAGATCTTATCAATTTGGTCATAATTTGTATCAAGTTTATCTTGTTGATGAGCTTTCCCAAAAATATGGCGAATTCTGTCCATGGACTTTCTAAACATAGTCTTTCTGAAATATTCTGGTAGCTTTTCACCTGCTCTTCCGTTTTCTTTTGCCCCTTCCCAGTATAGCAAATATATTGAGTTGACAAAATTGGGAGCTTTCTCAGAACTATCGCATTTAGTACTCAAAGCCTGATATAATAATGTCGTATTATTTGCTGGGTCAAACATAAATTTTCCATATTGGCTTTTATATTTGTCATTGATTTTGTAGATAACTGTTATTATTTCTTTTACAATTGCCTCTATAGAGATTCCTTCTTCTTGATACAATTTCTCTTCGTACACCCCAGCTCTGATGTAATCTGCGAAAAAACGAGATGCAACATAATACTTATTATTTTCGTCTGTGCAAATTAAGCCATATTGCTCCAGTGTCACGACAGAGTCTGGTTTCTCCGATTCAGTATACTCTTGAGGAGAAATCGAAAGCTTTCGGATACACCTAATCTCACTATCAGTTAGGTTCTTCTCTAACTCTACAAAATGGTTTTTTAAACGATAATACTGAGGATAATTACCTTCTATATATGTAAAGCCACCTATTTCTTTTGCAAAACATGGGACACCACCAGATGAAGCAAATACCTTTTCCCATAATGATTCCAAATACTTCCGCTTAGTGTCATCTGCTATTAAACTACATTCATAGCTCCACATATTATGGAAATCATCTTTTTTTAATGGACAAACATCCACGTTAAATGTAATTCCATTGAAAACGCCAGAACCCCGAACGTCTTGACTACAATCTAGAATGAATTTTTTCCATGGTGATGCACCTACAATCCAAAAAGACAAGGAATTAGAATCATTTGTCATCTTACGTATGTGCCTAAGCCCATCTATGCTATCAAATGCATCTACCGTTCTTTCATATTCATCAAAGATTAACAAAATGGTTTGTCCAAGTTGTCGCGAAAACAATTCTATTGCCTCGTCAAATATCCCTATCTGATCAATTTCATCTTCTACTGCGCCTAATTGCTTGAATACTTTTTTCCAATTCTTGTTTGGGATAATATTGAAGTCGTCTATTGTCAACACTCCTTCTTCGATATATCCATCATTTAGTAGATTTGCCACCAATTGTGAGGTTAAATACCGATAGATATTTAGTGTTCCTTTGATGTCGTCAGAACTAACATCAACATATAATGGGTATGAATTACAATTTACATTTTCTTTTCGCAATGTGATAAAACTTTTTATCAAACAGGTCTTACCAAATCTTCTAGCGCCAATTACCTCGATTTGATGTAAGCCCTCTGCAAAATCGCACAATTTTTGCAATTCTTCCTTCCTCCCAAACAGAATTTTAGGATCTTTAATTTCATGATTTGCTCTAAAAGGTAAAGTGTTCATTTTTGCTATTCTTTTTAAATGATGATAATTGTAATTCAAAAACAAAATGCTTATGAAGCCACCAGCGTCTAAATAAATCTAAAGAGAATCTATAATAACGCATATTTTCAATGTCTTCAAATGTTAACGTCTTTCTTTCACAAAGAGCATCCAAGGCCTCTTTTATATTATAATTAGATATATCGGTGTTATATTCAGCCCATAATGCTTTAATTTGCTCATAGGTTACACCTTCTTTAGCGTCTAACTCTTTCATTAAGAATGAAATACTAGTAAGAACTATTTTCATCTCTTCAGAGTCTGTATCAAGAATCTGTGTTTGGCTGAAGTTCCCATCCGTTAAAGTTGGAATAGAGTCTGTCTTCTTTGAAGGTTTACTTAGTTCTTCTGTCATTTTACAAACGACAGCTTCTAAATCCTGAATACCTATATCAGGTTTATTGTTGTCAACCCCATAAAAAGCGCAATTTAGACATATTTTCTGAATCCAGAAAGGTACATCTCCTGTTAAGCGATGTATTTCTCGCGTAGCAGCTGGAGAAAAATCCAATTGCCCTTGCATCATATTTATCAACTCTTCCGCCGCGTCACTTGATATTTCAAATAAAGGCTTGTCTGGCTCTCTTAAATATGTAAAAGCACCAGAAATATTATACTTAGAATCATGAATGAGTTTCTTTATATCATATGTTCCAGCAAAAAGGAAGCTAGCAAGATCCTTATCAGCAGATATTGTGCGCATATATTGCAAAAAAGCAGAGTTAATATACCCTTTATTTATTATATCTTGCATGAATGAAAATTCGTCAAGCATAAATAGTGGATGGATATTTAATTTATCCATATCCATGATATATTGACTAAAATCTTCTGGCTTTTCTATATTAATCCCTGGCTTATATTTTTTAATAAAGTCAGTAGTGTCATTATATATATTCTTTATAAACAGTTTCCAAAATTTTTCACTACTATTGACATTACCATAAATATCGCCTAAGTCGACAAACAAGGGCAGTACAACTTTCGTTGAGTTTGTGCCTTCTATCTCAACACCTTCAATCGCTCTTTTCAAATAATGTAAAATAGTGCTCTTTCCTGTTCTTGAAAGTCCATATAGCACATAAGAGTAGCGTCTGTTTTGAGAACAGTATTGTTCTTTCAATTCATTAACAATACCATCACGTCCTTTAAACATTTCAACAGGCGGATTACCACTATCGCGCCATTTCTGTTCTCCTTTCTTAAATGAAATATCTCTTTTGCTTGTAATAGTCGCACTTAAGAATTCTGCATTTGACCACTTTCCTTGATATCTAGAACTTACAGCAAAATTTAACTCATATGTTTTCAGTTCTCCCCACTTCTCTTGCGGAATCAAAATGCTAATTGGAACATTAGAATTCGGCAGGATGTACCTATCATCACTTTTAAAGATGCTATCTTTTCTGTTATCCCCAATCCAAATGGCCAATTTATACCCTTCTGATATTAGGTTACTATTATTGTATACTATAGCAGTAATACTTTTGCTGCTATCTCCATTAGCAATATAATAAGGAGAATCCATTTCTAATGTGAGTAAACAACTATCCTTGTATTCCTCTTTTGCATTTAATCTTGATATAGATTCTTTCCATGATGAAAGCAAGGGGTAAAAATAGAATCTTCCTATCTTGGTTGCAGTTTCACCACTATTCCATCTAAGCATTTCATCAATCACTAAAAACACATTTGCTATTATGTCTTTTCTTTCGTCCTCATTCTTTTTTTGATATAATGATAGCAAAGATATTAAATGTTGAATGTTTACCAGACTCTTTCTATCTGTATCACTAAAAAAGCGGAGCCGCTTCTCACCTACGATAGAACTAATCCTCTTTTGTAATAGGGTAATTGAAGAAATATCAAAATCAGTGTTTTTTATCTTTCTCAATTGTTGGATTGACACTTTGATGCGATTAGACTCGTGCCTCCTCAAAATATCCACGTAATTAATATCATTGACATCACGCTTCTTAAGAGGCGGCGTTATATTAATAATATCTTGCTTTATTACTTTACTGTCTTGAATATAAGAAACAAAGGTGACAAATTGATTTGATTTAAGAATAAGTTTTTCCCACAGATTCCGACATTGCAATGAATAGTTTACCAATTTTACAAAAAGATTGGCCACAAGTAGGCTTTCTTTATAACTCATAACAAACGTAATCAGACCGTCTAATGAAAAAGCCAATACATCCAAAACAGAAACCTTCGATTTCTTTTGAGTAATGTATATTGAGGACAATTCAAGCAAAAGACAATTTAGCAACAGTTTTGTTGCTGTATCTTCATCTTCGTCTAAAATATTTTCTATGGTTTCAAGAGAATAACAAATAGCACTATCTTTTATTCTATTCAGTTGCTCGATAGAAATACTCTTTAATGAATCACTCTCAAAAACTACTTTCTTATACGAGTTGAACAATGAATTACATTTGCATATCGAGTAGTTGGTAATAGTATCTTCCAGATCTTGAATATCATAACTACCTATAGGCAAATTCTTTAAGGCTTTTGCCGCTTCAATATGGCGGTTGTAATCTTCAGATGCACTCGCACTTTCTAACAAACGAGTTGCTATTTCGTTTGTCACTTCACCATTTAACGATACTATTTCTGAATCAGTAAACGCATGTTTGTCAATGTCATCATCAATTAAGCTCTTGTCTGTGAACTTTACCGTTTGGCAGTTCTGTTCATCTTCTTGGGGTAATGTTTTGACATTTTCTAAAGTATTCTCTTCGTTGTTGCCTTTGCTATTGTCCAATCCACCAATCTTCTTTGCGATTGAATTTTGTGGATTAAGCATTAATGCAATACTTCTTGCACTTTCTGCCTGCTCAATGTCTCCTGTAAGGAATAAGAGTCTTGCCAATTCTGTGTAGAGATGACTAAGATTCTTTGAAGGGGAATTAATACTTTCGTTGAAAGATATTAATTCACGATATGCAGATATTGCATTTTCATGATCTTTTAAGGAAGAATATAATTGAGCTTTCCTTAACAATAATGCCGATTTTTGTTTCTCGTCTTCGGACGAACTTATTTCACGCTCAATAAGGTCAAACGCTTTGCCATATTGCTTAAATGATATATACTTATCTAATTGCGTATTTCCAACTTTACCAGTATTCCCCAACAAATTCAACTTGGTACGGATATCTGCAATGATTTTTTTTGTTGGTTTACCACTGTAATTCTTTCTAAAATAGGAAATAACGGAATTGATAATCGGTTTACGGGGTGCTGGCTTGGATGAGATTGCAATAATAAACCGTTCTCTCATTTCCTCAAAAGACATCTGCAAAACAGACTGAAAGCATATTCCCTTTTGTGGTCCACTAGTGTTTACTGTACCACAGAACAGACGCTTTCCTGGAGTACAATTTGCTCGAGAAAAACCAACCATAAACCCTTTGTGGCATATAAATTTCTCCCCACTATCAGAAATAACACTAACTCCAGTTGGAGATACTTTCTCTACGACAGCATTAGTTATTATGGTTGTGGACATGGCTATATGCTCATTCTCGTAGATACTATCGAACAATGAGATTAGGATGTCATTATTATCATCTTCGTTACTTTCTTCATTATTTTGCTCATCTCCATCCGCTGACTGTTCTGTAGGTTTTGGGGGAGTTTCCATTTGAGAAGTTTCATTTACGACATCCCATCCTCCTATTAATTGAGGGAAATAGCGCCTTCTCACGCCATCTACATCCAGAAGTAAAAAGGTTTCACCTATTTCAAGAATAGTACCCCTCAAAGAATTACCTGTGGTAAGATACAAATTCAGAGAATCGCCTACATGAGCATCTTGTTTTAGCAAATCTAACATAAATCAGTTTAATATTTTTAGGATAGCGCAAAGTTACACATTATTTACGAAAACAAGGTTGAAATTGTTAACAAATGACTTGAATATAATCATTTTTAATATTTCAAGGCTTCAGTTGGAAGTTTTTTCGTACCTTTGCATCGTTTTTGCGAATTCATACTAGTCAGAAAGTAGGCACGACCATAATCACCTACATAACGAGATAAGTTGGTTTTAAACCAGCAATAATATCAAACGAACAAGACAAAGGAGAATAATACTATGAATGACGTAGAGAAGGAAATGTTTATTGAAAGTAAAAAAAAGCAGTTTCGCAACATGTATACGCCAGATGTTGCAGAAGAAATGTGCAGGAGGCTGGATGAAGCGAAAAGAGGGGCAGATACTTTGGAGCAGCTGTTTAATATGTTACAAAAGTCTTTATAATCGTTATAAGACAAACCCCTTTAGTCCTTCAGATTTGCAAAAGGCCTTTTACCTGTATGGGTGGCTTTGAAGTCTGCAATCATTCGGTGCTCCACCTCACGAGGCTCTTCATTGGTCAAGGGCTTCCAGCAGACGACCAGGTCTCTTGAATCGGCTAACTGCCAGATGTAGCGGCCGCCCCAATGACCAATGTTTGCGCCCTGTCAGAAGCGCAAGTATTGGCCTAATCGTTTCTGTAGCGTGGCTGAACAACCTGCACCACCGGCTTTGCCGATATAAACGACGGGCGTGCCTTCCACCCAATTGGCTTTCAGCTCAGGAATAGAGACGTTCGGGTTCTTCCCCTTGAAGAAGCCGCCAGTTCCTTCGGTCAGGAATTGTGGGGCTAAATCGCTCTCACGGAGCACGACATAAACACCCTTCTGGGAAGGAATCTGTGTCCTTGCACCATCCATCAACTCGCTCATTGTCTTGAACCCTTCGAAGCCTTGGGCTTGTAAATACTTTCTGTTCATTATACTGACCATATTTTTTATTAGCGAGTGCAAAGGTACAACCCAATTTTGATTGCAGCAATAACAATTCTGCAAAGAATGGTTCCTTTCTCTCTGGAACCATAATCTCGGCTTTTATTACAATTTGGAGTCTGTGATACCCAGTGAGACGAACGCTGTGATACCTTCGGAGAGCATGATAACAGGGGAACTGATATGCTAAAATACGCGAATATTTATCCAATACGCCAAAAACACGCCAAGCAACAAAGAAGAAAATATCCAAGTAGTTGATTATTAACTACTTGGAGATTAATTTCGTGTCGACACTTGGACTCGAACCAAGGACCCCCACCATGTCAAGGTGATACTCTAACCAGCTGAGCTATGCCGACTTGTTGTTTGTGCGCCTGACAGGACTCGAACCTGCACTTCGTGAGAAACCAGATCCTAAGTCTGGCGCGTCTACCAATTCCGCCACAGGCGCCTCAAAAGGCTTTTTGCGGCCTCTTGGCCTTTTTGCGGGTGCAAAGGTACTGCTTTTCCGCGAAACCACCAAACTTTTTTCTCTCTTTTTTATCGGGAATTTGAGAAATAGGGCTTTTTATCACAGCAAAGCGAGGGTGAAGAGGTAGACCACGACGGCTGGGATGGCCAGGAGCGAGGAGTCGAAGCGGTCGAGCATACCGCCATGACCCGGCAGGATGTTGCCGCTGTCCTTGATGCCAAGGGTGCGCTTGAAGAGGCTCTCGATGAGGTCGCCCCAGGTGCCGAAGATGACGACGACCAGCCCCATGCCCATCCACTGCAGGGTGGTGAGATTGGTGATGATGCCCTTTTGGGTGGTGATAAAAGAGATGAGCCACGCAGCGATGAGGACGAAGACGCCACCGCCGATGCTGCCTTCCCACGACTTGCCCGGCGACACGCGGGGGAAGAGCTTGTGACGGCCTATGAGCGAGCCGGTGCAGTAGGCGCCGCTGTCGTTGACCCAGAGGAAGATGAACACCGAGAGGGGCAGCAGCCAGGGCACGTCGCTGTTGGTGAACTGGAAAGCCAGGATGTTGAGCAGCGAGAACGGCAAAGCGATATATAGCTGCGACATCATCGTATAGGCCCAGTTGACGATGGGATCCTTGGCCTTCAGATAGAGCTCGGCCACGATGAGGTAGATGATGGTGGCCAGCCACGGGATGAAGGCCAGGTTGAGCGTGTCAAGTCCCCGTGCATGCACGGCCATGGCCAGGAAGAACAGCACGCCGGCCACGCTGCAGATAAATTGGTTGACCTGCACGTTCTCGCGTTGGTTGACCAGTCCGGCAAACTCCCAGACGGTCATGCCTGTGACCAATGAGAACAGAAACACCATCGCCACGGGGTTGAGGAAGCTGACTACGATGGCGGTGACAAATATCACGCCAGTTATCGTTCTTACAATGAAATTGCTCATGAAGCCCTCCCTTCTGCCCCTGAGGGGGCTACATTTGTTTTACCGTCAGTTGCATCAGCTGTGCCGTTCTTGGATTCTTCAGCTAACTGACGCTCACGCTCGGCTGCCATGCGCTCGGCATCGGCACGCATCTGGGCCTCGAGCAGCTCGTCGGCACGGCTCTGCCAGGGACGCTTGCCGAAGATCTTCTCCACGTCGTCGGCGAAGATGACCTCACGCTCTACCAGCAGCTGAGCCAGCTGGGCATGGCCCTCCTTGTGCTCGGTCAGTATCTGCTTGGCGCGCTCATACTGCTCGCCGATGATGCGCAGCACCTCGTCGTCCATGATCTTTGCCGTCGTCTCGCTGTAGGGTCGCTGGAACTGATACTCATTATTATTATAATAGCAGATGTTGGGCAGCTTCTCGCTCATGCCTGCAAAGGCTATCATGCCGTAGGCCTGCTTCGTGGTGCGCTCCAGGTCGTTCATGGCTCCTGTCGAGATGGTGCCTATGAACAGCTCCTCGGCGGCACGTCCGCCCAGCAGCGAGCACATCTCGTCGAGCATAGCCTCTTTCGTCTGCAGCACGCGTTCCTCGGGCAGATACCAGGCGGCACCCAGTGCGCGGCCGCGCGGCACGATGCTCACCTTCACCAGCGGGTTGGCAAACTCGGTGAACCACGAGATGGTGGCGTGGCCGGCCTCGTGGATGGCTATCGAGCGCTTCTCTGCCTGCGTCATAATCTTCGTCTTCTTCTCCAGACCGCCGATGATACGGTCCACGGCGTCGAGGAAGTCCTGCTTGCCCACCGTCGGACTGTCGTGGCGGGCGGCGATGAGGGCTGCCTCGTTGCACACGTTGGCAATGTCAGCACCTGAGAAGCCTGGCGTCTGACGTGCCAGGAAATCGACATCGACCGACGAGTCGAGCTTCAGCGGCTTCAGGTGGACCATGAACACCTCCTTGCGCTCGTTCAGGTCGGGCAGGTCGACGTTGATCTGACGGTCGAAGCGTCCGGCGCGCAGCAGGGCCGAGTCGAGCATGTCCACACGGTTGGTGGCGGCCAGGATGATGATGCCGCTGTTGGTGCCAAAGCCGTCCATCTCGGTCAGCAGGGCGTTCAGCGTGTTCTCGCGCTCGTCATTGCCACCCATGGCGGGGTTTTTCGAGCGGGCACGGCCCACGGCGTCTATCTCGTCGATGAAGATGATGCAGGGACTCTTCGCCTTTGCCTGCTGGAAGAGGTCACGCACACGACTGGCACCCACGCCCACGAACATCTCTACGAAGTCGGAGCCGCTCATCGAGAAGAAGGGCACGCCGGCCTCGCCTGCCACAGCCTTCGCCAACAGTGTCTTACCCGTTCCCGGAGGGCCTACCAGCAGGGCGCCCTTGGGAATCTTACCGCCCAGGTCGGTATATTTCTGCGGGTTCTTCAAAAAATCCACTATCTCCTGTATCTCCTGCTTGGCACCGGCTTGTCCGGCGACGTCCTTGAACGTGATGCCCAGGTCGCCGCCTTTCTCATACATCTTCGCCTTCGACTTGCCGACGTTGAAGATGCCTCCTCCTCCGCCGACGCCTCCACCGCCCATTCTGCGGATGAAGAACATCCAGATGGCCACGAAGAAGAAGATGGGCAGCAGCATGCCGATGAGGTTGCTGAGGAATCCGGCACTCTCCTCGCGCTCGTAGGACAGCGGCCCTGTGAAGCGTCCGTTCTTGCGGGCATCCTCCAGGAACTGTTCCACTTTCTCTATGCTGCCTATCTCCACCGCGAGGTACGGCTCGTTGCCCACCTCCTGCGGGGCACGGTTGAAAACCTCGCGGATGTATTCAGGCTTGACATACATCTTCAGGGTTCTCACGTCCTTGTTGATGACTATCTTCGACGCATAGCCACTGTCCACGCGGGCCTTGAACTCGTCGTAGCTGGTCTCCTTTTGAGCGGATTGCACTGACTGCAGGCCATTGTTCTCGCTGGTGAAATAGAAAAAGGCCAGCGCGGCTATGACAACAATATAGATCCAGTTCATGTTGAACCGGGGCATCTTGGGCTGGTTGCTTGTTGGTTGACTCACCTTTTTATTTACGATTTAACGATTTACGATTTCTTTTGTTGTTTCAATATTGCGGCAGCGAGCTGTTCACTGACCTCTCATCACCGCCGCAGTTTCAGTCCAGATCGGGGATGCGTGTCAGTGGCGCATCGGCCCAGAGGTGCTCCAGGTCGTAGAACTCGCGCATCTCTGGCACGAAGACATGCACCAACACGTCGCCATAGTCCATGGCCACCCATAGCGCACGCTCCAGTCCCACCACGCGGGCCGGCCTCTCGTCCAGTTTCTCTCGCGCCATGTCGCCCACGCTCTCGGCGATGGCTTCCACCTGCGTCGGAGAGTTGCCTTGGCACACCACGAACTGGCGGCAGATGGCACCCTCGATAGCACTCAGGTCGGCAACGACGATGTTGCTTCCTTTTTTCTCCTGTATTCCCTTGACTATAGTTTGTACTAAGCTATCCGTTTGACTCATTCTATGCTTGTTAAGACGGCACAAAGGTACGTCTTTTTATTCTATTACAGCACAAAAACAAAAAAAATATAAGTTTTTTTAGAAAAAAGTTGGAAAAAGTTTTGGTAGTTTCAGAAAATGTAGTACCTTTGCACCCGCAAAAGCAAGAGAGCTGCGTTGCAACAATAAAAACATTGGGGTATGGTGTAATGGTAACACTGCAGATTCTGGTCCTGCCTTTCCTGGTTCGAGTCCGGGTACCCCAACAGAATAATCCGCTAAGTCGCTAAAGAACAGCACTTAGCGGATTTCTTTTTGTCCAAAATTGGCATGTTTTTGGTGTGATACTATTTGCAAAAGGGAAACTGTTAACAGCCCTCCCTCGGTCTCTCCAGCCCCAGCCCTGCATATACGTATATATATAGGGGGTCAAGAGGGGAATGGCTGCGCCATCAATTAGCCGCCGCAGAGGTAATTTATTCCCCCCCCTTGCAAAGGGGGGCTGGGGGGATTCGCCTATGCGCAGATGAATCCCCCTCTAACTCCCCCTTTGCAAGGGGGAGAATAGGGCTACCTCAAGCCTTTGACTATCGAACATATTCAACTATTAACTCACATAAATAGCCATGTAACTATGTCCTATCCCAACCGCACAGGTCGACCATTTCCGAAACAGCCGTTTCGCGTGTGCAAAGATACAAAGAAGTCTTACCATCCTTCGATGCTGCCACCGATATCTATCTTCGTCTGTTCGGGGTTCTTGTCTAATGTCACGGTGATGGTGTGGCGCATGCCTGGCTTCAGCGAGATTTTCCCTTCCATGAGGTAGCTCACGCCTCCACTGATGACCTCCACCAGGGGCCGACGTGTAGTCAGGTTTTGCGGTATGACACAGGCCACGTATTCCGAAGGAGATTTCTGGCGGCAGCGCACGGTGCCTGTTCCTGCATAGTCATCCTTGGCGGCATCGCCTGTGGCAAGGTCTATGACGGCCTTTGTCACCGTAGAGTGGATATACACCTCGGTCGATGCAGGGATGTCGCCCGAATAGCTCTCACCTTTCTCCAACTTCACCACTACGTTTGACAGCTTGTGGGCAAAGGTCATTGTCACGGGCGATGCCGAAGCCGTCACACCCTTCTTGCCAGCCCAGAGGAAGTCGCTGGCCGTATAGCCCTCTGCCGTGCTCTGGTCGGCCTGCACCTCGAAAGCGTAGTCGCTGATGTCGTTCACCTTCTGTGAGTAGGGATAGTAGGCGTACACATCGTGCGAGCCACTGTTCCAGTACACTTTCCGAACCGAAGTCCATGCCGTGCCGTTGTAGGTAAACATTTCGTTGTTCACCTCGTTGCCACCTATCTGCAGCGGCGTGCCGTTTGCCGTGACGTAGATGCCTACCTGATCGTTGCTCTCAAACTGCGTGTCGGTGGCACGTGTCGTTGAGTTGCCGACGGTGAACAGAAACTGCATCTCGCCCTTGTCAGTCACCAAGCTTTGTCCTGTCTCATTGTCATTGCTGCACGACGCCATCATCAGCACGCCCACAGCCAATAGTCCTAATTTCTTCATGTTCATATTCTTTTATTTAGTTTCGCATTCGCTTCCCTTAACTCCTTTAACTCCAAAACTTATTCTTTTATACTTATCTCTGTCGGTCCCCACTCAAACGTGTCCTGAGCCATAAACTCCTCGACGGTCCATGATTCTCCTGCATACTCCTTGACACGCTTCCAGATGGCAAAGCGTGACGGTGTGTTATAATAAGGTATGCCGTAGTTCATGCATGAGTTGGCTTCCGGTCGGTAGATGCCGCGCGAATAGCCGTAGCCGCCCTCGAAGATGTCTACCTTGTCCGAATAACGGGTGTCGAAGATGAACTGCGCCCAAGGCACTTCGCTCATCTTGCCCGTCGGTGAGAGGTTCTGACACCATCCGCGTCCGAGCATTTCCTGCAGAATCTGTTTCACACTGTTGTCGGGGAATGCTATTTTCGAAACCGTCTCGTCAGCCAGCTTGCCAAAGCCGTGGCCTCCCGCCTCATGTTGCACTGTGCCGCGTGTGTCACGGGGATAGGCATTTTCCGAGGGCGGACAGATAGACATGGCAAATCCTGATTTCTCCATCACGGTATATCCTCCATAGTCTGTGCTGTTGGGCACCAGTATGACCAGCGACTTGGGCAGCCCTTGCAGTTGCAGGGGAGTATGGCCAAGCACATAGTCTTTCACGTCGTCTACATCCGTCATGATGTGATTCAATGCTGAGCCGCTTATTGCTGACTGTCCGTAGCGTGTGCCAAATCTGTTGTTGACATAAGTGTACATGGTGTTTACGCCCTTTTCCTGCGACATCGGGAACGTGACGTAGACGTTGAAGTAGTTGCGCAAGGACTGGTAGGGTTCAATGGCAAAGAAGCACTCTGTCTGATACTTCACCAAGTCCAGGTAGCTGTTGTCGCTGATGGCTGCGGCATCGAAGCCCTCGCCCACGAAGACGATGTCGATGCCCGGTCCCCGGCTATGCGTCTGTAATGTCAGGCAGGCGTCTTCCTCATACTGGTAGTCATATTGCGACACCTTGCAGTAAGTGGTATAGCCGCCGTCAGTCTGCCGGAACACGATGCTGTCGCTGCGATGGCCGGCGCCCCTCGGCAGGGCATTGATGGTCAGTGCGATTTCCGTCTTCCCCGTTCCGCTGGCCTTTGACAGCACGCACCATTGCGGCTGATGCGCCACCGTCCATGCGCCGTCGGCATAGAGTACCAGAGTCTCCTGATGCTCCTTGTTCAAGGCACAGGCAGCAGCCGGCAAACAGCTCAGTCCGCTATGTGCCACGATGCGCTTGAAGCTGCTCCAGCCCTCAGCCTCCTTATATTTCTCTACGGCAGCGGCAGGCACCTCCACCACGCAGTCGCTCTTCGATACGCCGAGGAAAGCATCCGTGCCGACCAATGGCGGCTCTTCTGCCTCACAGACGATGGACAGCAAATTGCTGCAGCGCTCAAAGGCTCTGGCTTCGATGGCCGTAACACCCTGATGGATGACGATGCCCGACAGCATGGGACAGTTCTGAAACACAGATTCCGATATCCTGCTGCTTTTCGTCGGCCATGTCACCGTTCCCGAGAGGCACATACAGTCAGCGAAGCAGGATGGGCCTATGTTAAGGAGTCCGTCATTGAAAATTAACTTACTGATACGTGTATCCATGAAAACGCCCGACTCCATAGTTCGCAAGGTTGACGGTAGTTTCACCTCGCCGCGCACCTTTGTATGTGCGAAGGTCTCCCTGCCAATGCGTGTCACCCCTTCGGGAATACTGACGATACCGTTATAGCCTCCCTTGGAGAAGATACCTCCTTCGGCGCGATAGTCTTCTGTCGAAACAAGCTCTTTCACCCCTTGAGGAATAATAATGTCGCCCTCTATATTCGGGAAACGGAAACCCGTGAAAGTCCGCAGGCCGGAAGGCAGGTTCAAGGTGCCCGAGAACTGGCATGGATTGTCACAATACTCGCCGAAAACGGGCAGGAATGGAGGGTTTATCCCTTCGGCGCCCTCATGCCGGACGAAGTTGACACTATCGGGCAGGATAAAGGCGCCTGAGAACCTGTTGCCGTTGCCCCCGAATGCCCCGTCATAGATGGATTTCAGCGTCGTGGGTAACGACAAGGTGCCGCTGAACTGGCATCCGTAGAAGGCCTCCTGCCCTACAGTCTCTACGCCCTCAGGAATCACCAGACTTCCACTTAGCTTGGTATTCCGAAAGGCAAAGTCGGCAATGGTCTTCGTACCTTTTTCAGGGAACACAAGATGATACAGCAGTCGTTGGTTGTCAAAGCCTGTCAAAACGCCGTCTTCTACAACCGACTTCTGAAGGTTCAGATTGGTCAGCAGCGGCATCTCCTGCCCCATGAACAGCAGGTCGGCCCGGTCAATTCTCCCGCTCACCTTTAGGTTGCGTATGGCGCTTGCGTCCTGTCCGGCCTGCTGCAACACCTGCTTCAGTGTGCCCGGCTCCGTCACCTCCACCGTCACGTATGCCCTTGTCAGTCCGTCGTGCAGGCTGGCATCCACCTCCCAAGGCGCGATATCCTCTTCCAACAGTGTGAACTCAAAATCGCCGGAATCAGTCCGTCGGTTGACGCCGATGGTGAAGTTGTGCATCTTGCCTGCTGTGTAGCTCATGCTTTCCTCCCTGGCCAGCCGGTAGCTTTGTCCTTCGATGGTAACACTCACCAATGGCTTGCCTGCCTCTACCGTCTGAGGCAACACGACCGCCCGCCAGGCATCACCGTAAGCGAGGGCAGTGATGGGGCTGACTGTTGGCGCCATCGCACTGGCAGCGACTTTCCCTGCAGTGATGTCAAAAGTGCCATTCAGCTGCGTATTGACCACCATGACCGTTTTTTCCAGCCTCGCCCATTCCTCTGCAGTGAAGCCGTCGCCAGGCTCCAGACGGATAGTCAGTCCTGCCATCACGTGGCGATAGCGCAGGACGATGGTCTCTGCCGTGGGGCTTACCTTCCCGGCCTTGGCCCATAGCAGGTCGCTGCGCTCATAGCCGCCTTTCCTGGCGGTCGTGGCAGGTGTGCTCTGGTCGCGCTCTACGGTGATGGGCTGTGCCGTGGTGCTCTGCAGGCTCTCCATAAACGGGTAGTAGCCAATGATATCGGCAGGCGTGCCGTCCGGGGCCCAGTAGAGAGCCATCGGCGCGCGCCACTTGTCAGACTGCTCGTCGTAGGTCAGCTGCACATTAGAGGCACGGTTGCCCGACAGCGCCATGCTGCCCGCCTCACCGTTTTCATAGTCCACCACGAAGATGCCCACCTGGTCGCCATCCGTAAACCCGTTGTCGGTGGCCCTTGTCAGTGTCACCACAGGATATTCTGCCGACAGCGCGATGGCCATCCTTGTCTTGTCGATGCCAGTCAACATGACATCCTCAGAACAAGCCATCAGCACGCAGAGCGTAGCCGCTATATAGATTGTTTTCTTCATACGCCTTTACTTTTTATGGTTCTTCTTCAGCAGATCCAGCACACTGCCCTTCTTCATGACAGGAGCCGACGGGTGCATGCCGTGGCCTACGGACGGGGTAGCCGTTTCACCGCGAGTAACAAACCTGTTGCCCCACTCCCTGCTGTCGTTGGCCACAAAGTCGTCGTAACTGAACGTCTCGCCCGCATACTGCTTGATGCGCTCCACGATAGCCATGCGGCTCACGGTGCTGAAGTAGGGTACATTATTATTCATACAGGAGTTTACTTCCGATCGGAACACACCACGCTGGTGGAAAAAGCCGCCCTCATAGATGTCACAAATGTCGCCATAGCGGGCGTCGAATATCAGCTGTCGCCACTCGTTTGTACTGTATTTGCCGTCTAACGACAGGTTGCGCCCCCATCCCATTGCCTTCATATTGAGGAGCGCCTCAACATGCTTGCAACACCCACAGTTACAGGTCTGAATATAACTTGAATGATAGATGTACTCGTCGGCCAGCTTGCCAAAGCCGTGGCCTCCCGCCTCATGTTGCACAATGCCACGGGCATCGTAAGGATAGCGTTCCATGCTCATGGGACAGGCAGCCACGGCCGCACCGTCGCCCCACATAGCGGTCACGCCCGCATACTGATCAGTGTTCAGTGCCATGATGACCAAAGGAGCAGCCACGCCGTCGGGTTTGATTTGGGGCGACACCTCCAAGGCATAGAGTAAAGCCTTGTCGAAATCTGTCTGCAGTGGTTCGTGACAGATACCTGTCAACTTCGCATCAAACTTGGTTTCGCGCCAGCGATTGGTGGAGTTGATGCCGCTCTCACGCGACATGGCAAAGCCTACAAAGACATTAAAGTAGTCTTTGTAGGTCTTGTAGGGTTCCACGTCGAAGAAGTATTCCGTCTGTTGGCGCAGGTCGCTGAGGTATTTCCCTTCGGCCATGTCCTGGGCATCGTAGCCGTCGCCACAGAGGAATATGTTTATCTTGCCATTGCCTCTCGTGGCCCGTTGCAATGCCAGTTCGCTGTCTTCTTCGTATTCATAGTCGTATTGTGACAGCTTGTAGTAGCAAGTAACGGGCTTGCCCGCTTCGTCCGTCTGTCCGGTCAGAGCAAACACGATGCTGTCCTGCCGCATGCCAGCACCACGACTCAAGTCGTCTACCGTCACCGTCAGTGCGGTTTTCTTGTAGCCCGATGTGGCACTGATGTGCGCCCAGCCGGGTTGGTGAGTTACTGTCCAGTTACCATCGGCATTCAGCACTATCTCAAGGTTGTGTCCCTTGTTCAGAAGCTTGTCCTGCATGGGGCGGCATACGAAGTCACGATAGGCTGAAATACGTTTGAACTCGCTCCATCCCGGAGCATTACGGTAGGTATCCACGGCATCCTCCGGCACTACTAAGGTAAAGTTGTTCTTATTGACACCATAGAAAGGGTCGCCCCACCAACCATCTTTTAGTATAGGAGGCTCCTTGGCGAGACAACGGATGTAGTTCAGCGAGTAGCAGCACATGAAAGCACCGTCGTCAATAACTGTCAGATTTTCAGGAAGCACCACAGCCTCTAACTTTTCACAATGTCGGAAGGCTTCCCGTCCTATATTGATGCAGGCCTGTGGAATCTTCACAGTGTCCTGCAAATCCTCATACCAGTCGAAACAATGCTCAGGAATGGTTTCTATACCGTCGGGCAGCTGGATGTGGCGTATGCCAGAGCCTTCAAAGGTACCCGGCTCATGCCAGCTGCCCAAATAGCGCAATGTGGAGGGCAGAAAGACCTCTTTCAGTTGCTTGCGGTATTCTTCGTATGGTGATGGTTCATCAGGCCCATACCCTTGATTGGGCATGGTAGCAAACACTTGATATAATCTGACCACTCCTTCGGGAATGTGCAGTGAGGAGATAGGACAGCCGATGCCCTCCACGGTCTTTGCACCTTCGGGTATCTCGGCAAAGCCCGTCAGCTTTGTCATGCCGTTCCATGCGCGATTCACAATCTGAAGCCCATTAGGCACATGCAGGTAGCCGGTCATGTATTTACAGTCGGCAAAGGCATCACGCCCCAGGTAGTCCATCTGCTCGGGCAGGATGAGTTCGCAGGTGAAATCCTGTCCCCGGAAAGCCTCATTGCCAATAAACCTACAGGAGGAAGGAATATACAAATCGCCAGTCATGTGTGGCCTCACAAGCTCCTGCCCAGGATGATACCCAGAGTCGTAAAAGGCACAATCGCCAATATATTCCAGGCCTTCAGGCAATATGCACGACATACTCAGATGGGTGTTCGCAAAGGCATGGGCGCCGATGGCCTTCAGACGTTGCGGAAAGACCACATACCTCAGTGACGACATACCATAGAAAGCAGAACGTGGTATCAAGTCATCGCTATATTGAAATGGTTCTCTGCCGGTTATTCCATAATCTCCCAGGTCAACAAGCAGGCTCTCACCTTTCAATCGCAGGTCAGCCAGGTTGAGCGCCTCTAGGTTTGGGAAGTTGCTGCGCAGATAGTCCATGTTGTCATTGTCAGCCGTCAGCACACCCACCAGTTTCAGGTTGAATATTTTCTCAGGGTCAAGCTGCATGGCTGCCATGACATCTTCAAGCTCCTCGCCGTCCTTGATGTTGACAATCACATAGTATTCGCTGCTACCGCCCAGATGCGACACGGGGTCGACTTCCCAAGGCGTAATGGCCTCGCTGATCAGTGTGTAGACATAGTCGCCCTGCGGTTTCTTGTCTACCTTTATGGTAAACTTGTGCAGCTTGCCAGCGTAGTATGTCATCGGTTCCTGGCGGCTGAAGTGATAGCTGTCGCCACCCACCTGAATGGCCAATAGCGGGTGGCCCCCGGCTACAGTCTGCGGAGCCACGACGGCGCGCCATGCCGAGCCTGCCTGCAGAGGAACAATGCTGGTGGAAGCGCTTTCTTTGCTGCATGTGACTTCCCCTGACGACAGACTGACAGCGGTGTTCAGGATGGTGCTTTCTACAAGCACCTTCTTATCCAACTGTTCCCACTCTCCTTCTTCAAAGTCCTCTCCTTCTACTACTGTCACTTCCACGCCAGCCATGATGTGCCGATGTGCCAGATTGATGGGCTCCTTTGTGGGGAGCACATTCTCTGCCTTGGCCCATAGGAAATCGCTTTGCTCGTATGCTGCGGTCTCGTTCTGTGCCGTCTTTATTGTAAAGGGGTAGGCGTTGACGCTACCTATCTTTGCATCGTAGGGATAATAGCTGTAGGCATCGACGGGGGTCTCTTTGTCTTTCCAATAGACCGCTGGGTCAGCATTCCATTGCTGCTTCTCTGCCTGGTAGGTATATCTTACATTGTCGGCATGGTTGCCTTCGTTCTGCAGCTGTTGTGGCTGGCCGTTGTCATAGTTGACGATGAACACGCCTATCTGGTCGCCGTCGGCAAAGCCGGTCTCGCTGACACGTGTGAGGTATTGCTGTACCACATTGGCCTGTACGGATATGGGGAAGCGTCTGTCTGCGTCACTTTTCAGGACATCGTCCTCGGCACACGACATAAAGGCCACGCCCACGGCGCTGATGGCATAAAGTATTTGTCTGAGTCTCTTCATATCGTCTGGTTTTAATTCACTGTTCCACCGAAGTCTTCGTCTGTTGTCTCCCACTGGCTGATGCCCACATTGACGGTGCCCGCCGTCTTTTTTATGGTGACAGTCAGCGAGTATTGCTTGCCGCTCTCAAAGGTCATGGCCTGCGTCAACGTATAGTCTTCGCCATTCCAGTTCACTGTTACCAGTGCCGTCTCTTCTACGTGCTGGGGCACGATGACGGCGCTATAGGTTCTTTCCTGCTCCTTCAGCGGCACAATGACAGCTGTTGCGCCCGATGGGGTGATGCTTCCGTCGGAGAGGTTGACGGTGGCTTGCACTTGCAGGCCATTGATGCTGACAGCGAGCTGGCTGTCGTTCAGGTCTTGAGGTGTGACCCCCTCGCCGGCCTCCACCTTGACTGTCAGCTTGGCAAAGAGGCGTCTCAGGGTGATCGTCAGCGCACGGGCAGTGGGACTCTGCGAGGCCAGCTTTCCCCACAGCAGGTCGCAGGCTTTCTGTTTCTCTGCCGTGCTCTGGTCGGTGCTGACCTGAAAGAGGCAGGCCAGCGGGTCGCTCAGCGAAGCCTGGAAGGGTGCGTAGGCATAGAAGTCGGCCGGCGTGCTGTTGTCCTGCCAACTGACGGTGCGCTCCAAGGTCCAGCTGCTGCCGTCGGTCTGCATCGGCAGGTTGTGCAGGTAGTTGCCCGCAGACTTCAGCGCGCCGTATGCCATGAACGCGCCTATCTTGTCGCCATTGGCAAAAGCCACGCCGCTGGCTGTGGCCTTTAGGCTCAGTGTGGGGGGAGTAGCCCCTCCTCCTTCCCCCTCTGGGGTGGGAGGATGGGGGTTAAGGGGTGTCTGCTCGTCATCACCGCCGCCACCACATGCCGCCATGGTCATGAGCAGGGCGAGGAGTGCGGCCTTTAACCCAAGGGAGAAGCCTTGGGCACAGTTTCTGTTCTTCATCATTCGGGTATCTCTATTTTGTCTTTTTCCACAAACTTGTCGAACGAATAGCTCTCACCAGCATACTGCATGATACGTCGCACGATGCTCTCGCGGCTGATGGTGTTGAAATAGGGAATATAGTTGCTCATCACGCTCTGCGGCTCACTGCGGTAGAAGCCACGGGCATGGCGGTATGCGCCTTCATAGACATCGACATAGGGTGCATACTTGGGATGATAGATGAGGTGGCTCCAGGGCACCTCGCCTCTCTTGCCCAAGGAAGTGATGTTTTCATACCATCCCCGTGCTTTGTAATTCCAGTAGCAGAACCAGTTTAAACAACCCTGATATGGACAGGTCTTTGCGAATGTGAAGTGTACCACGTCCTCGCTGGCCAATTTGCCAAAGCCGATGCCTCCCACCTCGCGCAGCACAAAGCCTCGTTGGTCGTATGGATAGGCATCGGTGCTCTTGCCTATGTATGATATGCTTCGCCCATTATCCTCTAAATAGGTCATGGCCGCCTGCGCATGAGAGTTCAGAAGCACCATGATGGTGGCTTCGCCCTCCCGTTCGTTACTGAGGTCGACGCCGTGCTGCTGGGCATAGTTCCATACTTGCCAGTCAATGCCGAGGAAACCATCTGGCGTCAGCTCAGTACCAAAGCGTGTCTTGTCTTTGGTGGGTGAACCGTAGAAGGTGGGAATGCCTGACTCTGGCGACACGGCGATGGCGGTCGATACAGTGAAATAGTTACGGTAGGTCTTAAACGGCTCACAACTGAAGAGGTGCTCCATCTGTTCCTTCATGTCCGCCAGATACTTTCCGCTTTGAATGTCGTCGGCATTATAGCCGTCGCCCACGATAAACAGAGGAACAGCCTTCGGTGCGCCTGCCGAAGCCTGCTGCAGGATGATGGTCTCATCCTCGCCATACTCATAGCTGAGTTGACGTACTGGCACATAGATGGTAAAGTCCTTTCCTTTCAAGCTGAAGGCAACGCGCCCCTCACGGTCAGGCGCCGACTTCGGCTGCGGCTTGACGGTGATGGCCACCTCAGCCTTTCCGCTGCCCGACATGGGCTCTACGCTGCACCACGAAGGACATTCGGTCACCTCCCAGGCACCCTGGGCACGGATGATGCCCTCGCGTCGCAGCCCCTTGTCGAGCGTGGTCATCTCGGTAATGTTGACGGCCAGCTCACGGTAGGGCGTTATACTCTGGAACAGGTTCCAGCCTTCGGCGTGGCGGTAGGCTTCGATGGATTCTTCGGGAACCTGCAGGATGCACTTGTCAAAAGCCACACCTTCAAAAGGATGACCATCGGGATTGGTCAACAGTTTCGGAGGTTCAGGGTTCAGGCAGACCACCGTTTGCAGGTAGGGAATAGAAAAGGCTTCACTGCCTATCTCTTCGACATATTTGGGCAGTGTGATCTCTGTCAACGCTTCATTTCCAAAGAAAGCTCCCATCCCAATTTTTTCTATTTTTGAAGGCAGCACCAATTTTGTAATATGGTTACCACAGAAGCTATAGGCACCAAGGTGTACACAATTCTCAGGAATGACCAGCTCGCCTTCTATCCCACAGTCACTAAAGGCATAGTCCTCTATGACCGTCACATTCTCCGGTATGGCGATGGCGAAAGGCATGTTGCTGTTCGAGAATGCACTTTCCCCTATGACTGCAAGGCTCTGGGGTAGCGCAAGAGCACTAACCGACAGGCCTCTGAATGCACCATCTCCTATTTCGCGAACCCCTTCTGGAATAACAATTTTTACACGATTTTTCAATTGTGGGCAAAAGTCTGCAGGGATAACGGTCATGCCTTGTGGTATCTCTATTTCACCCGTCAAATCCTTGTTCCTGCCCATCCCCCAAAAGGCTCTGCTGCCCAAATGCTTCAATTGCGAGGGGAAATGAAACGTGCCATAGAAGTTTTCTGCATCGTTAAAGGCCCCATCGCCAATATAAGTGAGACTTTCCGGCAGTTTCAGTTCGCATTGGTATGGGCAATCACTAAATGCATCATCACCAATGGTGTCAAGGCTGTTGGGCAGGATAAGCGTCACCCTGCTATCTACGCCTCCAGACAGTGCGGAACGACCAATGTAGGTCACTCCCTCTGGTATTTCGAGCGTAGAATTCATTAGCTTCACGCCCGAAAGTGCATAGTCGCCAATGCCTTTCAGTCGTGAGGGTAGCACAATGGACCTCAAATCCCCGTTTTTACCGAAGGAGCCAGTGAGAAAGTTGTCGCGTGTGCCAAGATAGCCTTCTCCCAGTTCTTTTATGACCACATCCTTCAGGTTTAGATGGGCAAGTTGTGGCATCCTATTCATGAAATAGATGTCCCAATAGTTGATGGTTCCCGTCACCTTCATATTCTTCAGCGTCTGTGGGTCGTACCCTGCCTGGCGGATGCTCTCTTCCAGTTTTTCTGGCTCCGGGCAATGCACCACGACATAGGCATTGGCTGCGAACTGGTGGCTGGTCTCATCGTTCGTCCATGGCATGATGCCGTCGTAGGCAAGGGAGACGTCGTAGTCGCCCGCAGCCTCGCGCTTGTTGACAGTGAGCGTGAAGTTGTGCAGCTTGCCGCCCTCGTAGTTCATGACGGAGGCGAGACTGTGGCTGTAGGTCTGGCCGTCGAGGGTGATGCTGACGAGCTGCCGGCCTGCTGCCACTTGCTGGGGGATGACGACGGCCCGATACTGGTCGCCCGACTGCAAAGCCATACGGACAGGGGAAGTCGCGGTACCCTTCGGCGTTACGCTGCCTGTTGAAAGGTTGACGGTGGCCTCGGTCGTGGTATTAACTACCATTACTGTCTTCTCTAATTTCTGCCACTCGGCATCATTGACCCCCTCTCCTTTTAATAACTGTACGCGTATGCCCGCGAGGACATGGCGGTACTTCACCACAATCTGCTCCTGGGTATAGCTGATGTTGGCCGTTTTCCCCCACAGCAGGTCGCTCTGTTCGTAGCCCGACAGCTCACCATTGGCCGCCTCTGTGCTCTGGTCGGTCTGCACGCTGAAATGGTATGCCGTGGGCTGCTCTATATAGTTCACACCGGGGTAGTAGCCGTAGATGTCGACCGGCGTCTGCCGGTCGCGCCAGTAGATGGGTGTGGGCGCCGCCCATTGGTAGGTGTCGCCGTCGTAGGTGTAGAGCACATTGCTGGCGCGGTTGCCGCTGGCATCGAGGTCGCCAGCCTCACTGTTGATGCGGTCGACGACATAGATGCCCATGCGGTCGCCGGTGACAAAGCCGTAGTCGTTGGCACGTGTCACATTCTCATGCAGAATCTGCCCGTTCAGCAATAACGGATGCAATGCTGATGGAGGAGAGACAATGTTCTCGTCGCTACACCCAAAAGAGATGGACAAAGCTATGGCAAGTGCAGCCTTCTGCCATGTGTACTTTTGCCTTAGTAGTTTCCTCATACTGTTTTTAGTTTGATTGCTATTAGGGGGATTCTGTTTTTTTTGATTCGTCGCACAGTTCGTGTGCAAAATTACAAAAAAAAATGCTTTTGAGTGCTGTTATAGGAAAAAACTTAAAAAAAATGTTCGACCTGTACGGATGGAATGATGACATAGTTATGTCGCTAATTAGGTCTGTTTGTTCCCCGAGTTCTGTCGTCCCTTCAGGACTGTTCAATCCA
Source organism: Prevotella sp. (assembly GCA_016285055.1). GTDB lineage: Bacteria > Bacteroidota > Bacteroidia > Bacteroidales > Bacteroidaceae > Prevotella. Next base: position 1,768 of record JAEEPZ010000024.1, on the reverse strand, counting down.
ATCCCTGCTAATAGGTCGGCGCAGCAAAAGTCCCGAAGGGACGGCGGAAGACGATGGTGAGCACCAATCGTCCAGGCAGGGGCAACGCCCCTGTATTATGGCCCCCCACCACACAAAAGTCCCGAAGGGACGACAGACCCTGCCGTGCGCGACGCCGTGAAACCCGGCGACTGGGTGGTTGTCTCCATAGGCCACAACGATGGCGCCGATTTCTTCGATGCCAGAAGGGCCCGCGGCGTCATTCCCGGCGTTGATCCTGACACGATGGTGACGGGCTTCAACCAGCGCACGCAGCGTCAGGGCACTGTCTACAGCTATGGCCACTACCTGCGCCTATACATTAATGATATACGCGCGCACGGGGGCAATCCCATCCTCATGTCCTTGACACCGCGCGATGCCTACAACGAGCAGACCGGCCTCATCGTGCGCAAGCCGCAGACGGAGTGGGCTGCTTACGTGGCCGCCACCGAGGGCGTGCCCTTCGTCGACCTCAACGAGATCAGCGGTGCGAAGCTCGACACCTATTCGCCGTGGAAGGAGAAGTACCATTTCTTAGGCGACCACATCCACACGTCGAAGTACGGCGCTGAGATGAACGCCCGCAGTGCCGCCGAGGGTCTTTACTACAGCCCCAACCCGCTGCTGCAGCCCTTGCAGGCCATGATGCAGAACGTGGAGCTGAACCAGTGGCAAGTGAAGCGCGAGGAGGGCAAGCCCGTGCTCTTCTTCACAGGCGACTCGACGGTGAAGAACAAGGACAAGGAGGATGACGGCATGTGGGGCTGGGCCTCGCAGGCTTTCACCGTGTTCGACGAGAGCAAGATCACCCTGTGCAATGCTGGTAGGGCAGGGCGCTCTACGCGCAGCTTCGTCCGTGAAGGACTGTGGGAGAAAGTCTACAACTCGCTGCAGCCCGGCGACTATGTCACCATCCAGTTCGGCCACAACGACATCTGCCCCATCACCGACCAGAAGGCGCGCGGCGTCATTCCCGGCACAGCCGACACGCTGCATGTCTATAAGATGTATGACGACAGCTACGAGGTGGTCTATAGCTTCGGCTGGTATCTCAGGAAGATGATCGACGACTGCCGCGAGAAAGGCGCAACACCCATCCTCGTCAGCCTGACCCCGCGCAACGAGTGGCCCGGAGGCAAGGTGGAGCGCCGCGACGCCACCTACGGCAAGTGGTACCGCGAGGTGGTGGCCGAGACGGGTGTCGCCTTCATCGACATGCACAACATCAGCGCCGACTTCCTCGACAAGAAGTTCGCCAAGCGCCTCTCCGACGATAAGGAGAAAGCCAAGACCCAGACTGCTGACATCAAGAAGAAGGCCGGTATCTACTTCAACACCGACCACACTCACGCCTCCAAGCTTGGGGCGCAGATGAATGCACAGAGCTTTGCCAAGGGCCTGAAAGCTGTGGGGCATCCCTTGGCCAAATACCTTAAATGATTTCGCCATGACGTTATAACATTATAGCTTAATGACGTTATAACGTTATAACGTAATAACGACAATAACAAAGATGATTGACAGGGCGACAGTAGACCGGATTTTGGACGCGGCGCGCATCGTGGACGTCGTGGGCGACTTCGTGACGCTGCGCAAGAGCGGTGTCAACTACAAGGGGTTGTGTCCGTTCCACGACGACCGCAACCCGTCGTTCATGGTGTCGCCGTCGAAGAACATCTGTCACTGCTTTGTCTGCGGCAAGGGCGGCACACCGGCCGGATTCCTCATGGCGCACGAGCAGATGACC